>DVNX01000040.1 GCA_018714045.1 Candidatus Ornithoclostridium faecavium | reverse complement strand
AATATTATAATATTTTCAAGGGAGAATCGTTAAAAAACACACAAAAGGCGCGCCTCAGGGCTGGTTCGTATTATTCTGGTCTGGTATCGCCCCTGTCTACAAGTCCGTTTTCGTTAAAGAAACTCATAATGTCGGACATCAGCTCTTTATAGGTATATTTCTCGGTGTCGTTCTTATACAGAGTTATCGATTGTTGCAGCGCGAAAAGTTTATATGAGATAGTATATCCGTATTCGTCCTTCTGTTTTGAGAACTCGTCGTCAAGACCTTTTTCGTTTATTTTATTCTGCATATCGTATGCGAATATTTTGTACCACAGGTTGAAACTTACGGCGATACCGTCGCCCAAGGTCGTCGCGTCGCTGCCGTCCATAGTTACGGCGTCGACAGCTTTAATAATATTGCTTTTTGATATGTAGTTTGTCTGCGTAGACTCTGACGTAACGAAAGATCCGGCGTTCGCGCTTGCGTATATTCCGTTCACATAAGATTCCGCGACGGGTACGTAATTGCCGAATTCGTCTGCGTAGTATGCGTCTATCATGTCGTAGAAGCCGCGTGTGACCAGTCCGCTCAGCATGAAGTTGTCGCCGGGAGTGGAGTAGGAGTACACGGGCATCGATTCGTCGAACAACAGTTTGTCGGAATACAGCGGAACTTTATATACTCCGCATACAGTGAAGCTGAAGTCCTTGTATTTCAGCTCTATGTCATCTGTCGAATTTACGTTGTTGAATTTGTACTCTTTGATCTGATCGAGCGCATATTCAGATATCGCTATTTCGCTGTCCGTCTGAGGAGGTCTGCCTGAAACGTAAGTCACGTCTGCCTGTTCCGCTGGCACGAAATTGTACAGCGTGAAATAGTTGTCGCTTGTCGTCATATAGCCGTTGAAGGTCATAGAGCTGAGGTCGTATACGGGCACGACTCCGTCGCCGTACTTTTCTTTCAGCGCGGAGATATCGTTGTCGGAATAGTTTACGGCGTAGGAAAACGTCGTATGGCTTTCAAGTTTTCCGTTTTCGTAGTTGTATGAGTCCTGAACCATCGTTTTCGCGATGTTAAGATACTGTTCGTCGGTGTCTTTAAGACTCTGTATCGCGACAGTCTGGGGGTCGTAGAACATTATCGTCGAGAACATCCCGAACATCGTGAATGTTATTATCGCGAGAAGGAGTGTAAACGCGAAACGTACGGGTTTTATCTTCATTCCGCTTGCGCCTATCTTTATCGCGCGGCGCAGCGGCAGTTTGGATCTTATGAGCTTTCTTTCGTCGTCTGTATATGTTCTGACTTCAGGCGCGGCTGTCGCTTCTTCGAAGACAAAGCGTTCTCCGCCCGCGGAGATATTCGCGTTTTTCTTGTATTTTTCTATTTCCGCGCCGTTCTTGCTTAAAAGCACGTCGCAGTCGGAAGCTGAGAGGAAAGCGTTGAGCTTTTCTACGTCTTCTTTTTCAAGGAGCGCGCCTTTTTTTATCAGCACGGTATCGCTTCCCGCAAAAGTCAGCTTTTCGTCCGTTTTTTCGCTTGTTTCAGTAGTCTTGACTACGTCGGATATGACCTTGCCGTCTTTTAGTTCAATTATCCTGTCTGCGTAAAGCTCGGCAAATTCGCGATCGTGAGACACGACGAGGACGAGTTTGTCGTAAGACAGCTTTTTAAGGACGTCGAACACCTGCTTACCCGTCGCGGAATCCAAAGCTCCCGTAGGTTCGTCCGCCATTATGATTTCGGGGTTCTTGACCAGGGCGCGCGCGATGGCGACTCTCTGTTTCTGTCCGCCCGAAAGGGTGTCGGGCTTGCGTTTCGCTACGTCTTCGAGTTCGACTTGTCTTAAAATATCCGCTATCGCTGAAGAGTCTTTTTGTTTTCCCTGCAGTTCGAGAGCTATCGCGATATTGTCCTCAACGGAAAATTCGGATAAGATATTGTATTCCTGAAACACGAAGCCTACGCATGTGTTCCTGTAGCTGTCAAGGTCTGTCTGGGTAAATTCTTTCGTACTTCTGCCTTTTACGAATATCTCGCCTTCGTCGGGAACGTCCAAGCCTCCGCATACGTTGAGAAGCGTCGATTTTCCGCATCCCGATTTTCCCAGGACGAAAACCATTCCCTTTTCGGGCAGCACGATAGAAACGTTGTCGAGAGCGCGCGTCTCGCCCGCTTTCGTACGGTAAATTCTGGTAACGTTTTTAAGTTCGAGCATATTCCCCTTATTCCGTATTTATTGATAAAAGTATTATATCATATGGCGCGTATTCTGTCGATACTCAAATTATGCGGTACGCGGATATTGTGGCGGGAGAGAGTATGCGGAGAAGTCGGCGCGCTACTATATATACGCCTCAGGTCTGAAATTTTTCGATATCGCGGGTCAAAAGAATAAAACGCGTTTTCCCCGTCAATAATTTTCGCGGAGGACAAGGTATGAAAAAGGTTTTTATTCTGATAGCGGCACTCGCCGCGCTTCTTATCGTAATCAACGTCTTTGCCGCTGAGGATGGCGGGAAACAGGACGTGAACGCGGATTATCTGAGGATACATATAAGGGCAAACAGCAACTGCGACGCAGACCAGAACGTCAAATACAAGGTAAAGGCGGCGGTGGTAGAAGCTCTTACGCCGTTGCTTTCGGGGGTATCGTCCAAGGAAAAGGCGATGGAGATAATTTCTGAAAACCTTGCGCTTATCGACGAAGTGAGCGACGGGGTGCTTCGCGAAAACGGCTTTTATTACGGCGCCCAATCAAGACTGTGCGAAGAGGATTTTCCGACCAGGACTTACGGAGCGCTGACGCTGGAGAGCGGAATATACGACGCTCTCATCGTTGATCTGGGCAGCGGAGAGGGCGACAACTGGTGGTGCGTGGTATTTCCTCCGCTTTGTTTCGTTGCCGACGGTGAGGGCGAAAAGGTTACATACAAATCGCTAATCGTCGAATGGTTCGAAAAACTGTTCGGCTGACGGGAGAACTATGAAAAAAACTATCATTTTAAGGACTGTCTGCGCCGTTCTGATAATCGCTGCGATAGCAGTACCGATAATCGCTTTCGGCGGCGGGAACGCTTACGAAACAGAGGAAAGCGCGGTGCTGAAAATAGGTTCCAGCGGCACTCAGGTAAGAACGTTGCAGACAAAACTCAACAACTGGGGCTATGACGCGGGCACCGTTGACGGTATTTTCGGCTCTAAGACTCAGGCGGCAGTAAAGCGTTTTCAGCAGAAAAACGGACTGGTCGCCGACGGTATAGTCGGATCCAAAACGGCGGCGGCTCTCGGAATGACGCTGACTTCGTCGTCGAGTTCAAACAGCAGTTATTCGTCACAGGACGTCTATCTTCTCGCTAAATGTATCCATGCAGAAGCGAGGGGGGAGCCGTATATGGGACAGGTGGCTGTAGGCGCCGTAGTGCTGAACAGAGTAAAAAGCAGCAGCTTTCCCAACACTATATCGGGCGTAATATATCAGCCTTACGCGTTCACCGCGGTCATCGACGGTCAGATGAACTTAGAGCCCAACGATACGGCTTACAACGCCGCACGCGACGCGATGAACGGCTGGGATCCGACCAACGGCTGTATTTATTATTACAACCCCGCGACCGCGACAAGCTCGTGGATATGGTCGCGCAAGGTGATGATAACGATAGGCAAACACAATTTTGCAATATAAGAGGTATAAAATGACGGCAGAAAACAACGACCGCATGCATAAGAAGCTGAGAGTAGCGCATTATTTCATATTTGCCGCGGTAGCTCTCCTTATCGCGGCGGTGATAACTTTAAGCGTATTTCTCGGAATTACCGTAAGCGACAGAAATACGCTCGGCTTGAGGTCGGAAAACGCGTACGCTTCGGCATACTATACGCTTACCGACAGCCTTTTGCAGATAGAGACAAATCTCAGCAAGATAAGGGTCGTCAGAACGCCGTCGCTTCAGTCGGAGCTTCTGACTCAGGCGGCTATCGACGCTGAGGTGGCAGAGCAGTGCCTTACCTCTTTGTCGGTGTCCGGCGCGGATATGTCGGGTACTGTCAAATTCTGTAACCAGGTGGGGGATTACTGTCTGTATATCCTGAGAAAGCTGGCTGGCGAAGAAGAGCTTTCGGATACCGATTATTCGACTCTCGACAAGCTTTACGAGACGACGGGTATTCTGGCAAGACAGCTTAATTCTCTGTCCGACAAGATATTGTCGGGAGAGTACACTTTCGCAGATTTCGGTAAAGAAGACGACGTGTTCTCTTCGATTGCTTCAGATATCGCCGACGGAGCGATAGAATATCCCGCGCTGATCTACGACGGACCGTTCAGCGACGGACTGGAGGATCCCTCGCCCGTTGCCCTCGAAGGGGAAGAGATAACCTCTGAAGAAGGAGTTGAGCTCGTCAAAGGATATATGTCGGATTACGGCGACGTCGCGGTGACTTATAAAGGAGAACTCGGCGGTTTTATAGAATGTTACTCTTATTCTTTTACCGCAGGAGAGGTCACGGGTTACGTATGCCTCAGCAAGATCGGCGGAGCGTTGGTGACGGCGGATATAAACGACGAAGTCACCGATCCGCAGTATACCAAAGAGCAGGGCGTGGAGCTTGCAGAACAATACTGCGAAAAGATAGGCATAAACGGTATGTCCGCGGTCTGGGCGTGCGTTACGGACAGCGAACTTTACGTCAATCTTTGCTACGAAGAGGACGGCATAATCTTCTATCCAGATATGGTCAAGGTCAAAGTATCCTTGCAGACGGGCAAGATAACGGGCTTCGAGAGCAGGGAGTATATCTACAATCATACTGAAAGAGATACCGATTATGCGGTCAACGTTACAGAGGAAGAAGCGCTTGCGGCGAGTTACGGCGAAATGCAGGTAGAAAGCATACGTCTTACCGTGATACCGCTGGACGCGGGCGGCGAAAAGCTGACTTACGAGGTCTACGGCACGATAGACGGCTACGGGTTTTTCGTATACGTCGACGCGGCGACGGGTAAGGACGTCAGAGTGTTGCAGGTCATCGACAGCGACGAAGGAGAACTCCTCATGTGACAGCGACTAAATAATAACAAGATAAGTAAGCGCGCAGGCGGTATTCCGTCGGCGCGTTTTTTATCCGATTCGAGACGCGGCTTAAAACCGCGTAAATTCAGTCTGAAAATGCGAAATAAGCGCAAAAACAGCCGTCTTGAAATAATTTTCCTTATATGATATAATGTTAAAAAACGGGGGAGGAGACGGCTATGCCCAGATTCGACTTTTACGTGACTTTCGCGTTCGACGACTATGACGGCGCGGCAAGGCTTGTCAAAGCTCTGGAAGCGGAAGGTAAGAAATGCTTTACAGATTCTTATATCTGCGAAGAGGTGCTGTCTTGCGCGGATACACAGGGCGCGCTCGATTACAGCGACGGCGCGATAGTCGTGACGGGCGAAAAAAACAACGACGGGCTTATGCAGATCGCGAGGCTTGCGGCGGAGATAGGTCTTTTCGTGTCGATAGTAAAGGCTGAAGGCTTCGTTATTCCTGACGATCTGGCGACTTACGAAGGATTGAGAGTTTATGTCCGTGAAGGCGGCGACTGGGAAAAGAAGATCGCGGACGCTATAATAGCTGATAATCCGATAGACGAAGATACCGCTCAGCTTCTTAAGATGATGACGGTTTTCGAGCAGGACAACGAAAAATTCGTAATGGATTTTTCATTGAAAAAACTTGCGGCGCTGAAAGAAGCGGCAAAAAAGCGTCCCGATTTGATGGCGGTTTACGTAAAGGGTATTTTCGAGAGCGCGAAACTGGACTGGAACAGCGCGGAAAAGGAAGAGCTCCAAAAGTGGTGGGACGCGCTTTCTTTCGCGAGAGATCACGCGGGAAGCGGATCGCTTGCGGATATAAGGCTTATCGAATCCATCATGTACAGGGTCAAAAAGGTGCTTTTCCCTTAACGGGATAGGTCTTTAAAAACATGTTATAATAAACACGGGTACGAAAAAACGCGGAAAAGAAATCTTCCCGCGTTTAAACGTTAATGTCTTTACAGCGTTATTTCGACTTTTTCTCCCGATGCGCTTTCAACGTCAATGATTTTAAGGTGACCGAAATTTTTACGGGCTTTTTTGAGTTCCTTAGTAAGTAAAGAGACAGATAAGTCCGATCCTTTGCAGTTGCCGTCATAATTGCAGTCTGCCGCTTTTTCGTTCAGAAAACTTTTCAGTGGGATGGCGCAAAGCCACAGCGGAGCGTAAAAGCTGAATTTAAATTTGCCCGATCCGATTTTGATTTTCATGCTCACATTTGCTCCACGGTTATCTTTACTCTGTCGCCGCCGGCGCTTTCGATATCGACGATAGGCCCCAGTATGCCCATTTTGACCATTTCGGCTATCTGCTTAAAGTCGATGTTTTTGAGAGCGTCGCAGTTTTTATCGCCTACCGCCGCCCCCGATTGTATGAGAACGAGACCGAGTTTATAAGGCACGTTGATCCTGACTTTATCTCCGTCGTTGCTGTCGATATTTACTCTGAGGAGAAGTCGTTCTTCGTCTATCGTTTCAGGCTTGACCGCGGTCGCGACCTCTCGCTTAAGTCCCAGCAGTTCGTCCGCCGATATCCCGAATATTTCCGAAAGAGTGCCGATAAGGGTTATATCGGGCGCGGATATATCGTTTTCCCACTTGCTGACCGCCTGAGAGGATACGCCGCACTTTTCGCCCAGTTCTTCCTGCGTTATGCCGCGCAGTTTGCGGTAATGAGCTATTCTTTGTCCCAGAGTTCTGTTATCTTTTTCCATATATATTTCTCCTGTTTTCCGTTTTATTCGGCGCCGTTTCAGCGCACGGTAAAGACCTGCTTCCCGTAAAAAGTCTTTTTGTTTTGCCATTCAGCGAATACGTTCAGAGCCTTTAATATACCGCGTCTGTAACGTTCGTCGCCTTAATATTTTTTTTCATATCCTTTCTCCTTTGCCCTCAGGCTTCTTCGTGATTTAATCGTACTGCGGATAAGACGAAAAAACCACAGATCAAAGGTTGAAACCGCTAAACCGTTGGTAGGATTTTTCTCAACCGACGGTTGGATATGAGTTATTTATATCTATAAGTAATAAAAACGCATGAAAACGGCGCTCGATATCGATATGCCGCTCATATGCTTTTATTCTTTAGTATAAAAGAATAATATCACGAAAAGGGACATAAGCGCAACAAAGGGAAATAATTTTTAATTGCGTATTGAATTATGATCGCGATAGGGTTATAATTGTTTGCGGAGGATAAAAAAATGAAATTCAGACCCGTTCACGAAAACTACAACGTAAGAGACCTCGACAGATCGATAAAGTTTTACGGCGAGGCGCTCGGACTTAAAGAAACGCGCAGGATAAACGCTGAAGACGGCTCTTTCACGATAGTGTATCTCGAAAGCGTAGACGGCGGTTTTCAGCTTGAGCTTACGTGGCTGAAAGACTTTGACCGCGCTTACGATCTCGGCGACAACGAATTCCATCTCGCTTTCGTGACCGACGACTACGCCGCCGCGCACGCTCTGCACGAAAAGATGGGCTGTATATGTTTCGAAAATCCCGCTATGGGCATTTATTTCATAAACGACCCCGACGGCTACTGGCTGGAAATAATTCCCGCAGATAAACAGGACGCGTCTTTCGCTCTCAATTGCATTTAAGCTTTTACGGAAGAGGGAATACCCGGTCATGGATTATTGCATTTCTGATATTCACGGACATTACGACCTTTTCTGCCGCCTGATGGACAGGATAGATTTTTGTCAGGGCGACAGGCTTTTCGTCGCGGGAGATATTCTCGAAAAGGGTCCCGACAGCATACGTCTTGCAAAGCTCCTTTACTCCATGTCGGACGTTTACTGTATCGCGGGAAATCACGAATACGACTTTTTAAGGTATTTTCATTCGCTTATGAGGGATACCGACGATTACGATCTCGTTCTTTCAAAACTGAGGTCGTACTTTTCTGACGGCGATCTGCTTGACTGGGATATCGTAGATTATCTCGAAGGTCTGCCGTATTATATTGAAACGGACAGATTTTTGATGGTGCATGCGGGCTTACCCGTAAAAGACGGGAAGGCGTTAAGACCTGAAGATACTCCTGAAAGAACTCTGGTATGCGACCGCACGTTCAAAGAGCCCGACGTGTTGCCTGAGGGTGGAAAATGCGTATTCTTCGGGCACACTCCCACATGGTATCTCACGGGCGGTAAATACGAGATACTGTTTTATCCCAGGAAGGGGGCGCCTTCAAACAGTACTGATGTCAACGATTATTGTAAGATACATCTCGATCTCGATACCGCGCTGAGCGGAGTTCTGGGTTGCGTTTCGGTAGATACCTGCGAAGCTTTTTACGTAAAGCGCAGCGATTGAAAACAGGCGGAAAGCGGTTGTCGGAACAGCTCGAAACACACATTGAAATATAGGGCGATCATATAGTTTTTCCGCTTGAAAAAAATTTTTAAAAATCTGTTTTTAAACTCTTGACAAAGATATGCTATAGATATATACTGTGGGCGAATCCGAAAGAGAGATACAAAAACTCTGAGGAAGGACAACTTAATAAAGGGAGGTGAGTGCTGTGAAAACGATATGGCTCGCTTTCAAACAGTACGTCCGTGAGCACGGTCTTTACGTAAAATTCTTCTGAGATCACGGACAAAGGAGCAACAATGCGAAAGAAGCATTGTTATTTTTTTGCCCTTTTTTCATTTTTCCCTTATAGATATACGCATTTTAATAATTTTAAAAAAGTCGCTGCTACGCATTAAGCGCGTCTTTTTCGCAATTCCGTCTTGAAAATCCGTTTAGATTTTAGTATAATACAAAATTAGTCCCCGATAAAGTCGGGTAATTTCGGCATAGGAGTGTTTATGGTTAAGAAGAAAAAGAACGCGGCGGACGATACAGAAGCCGACGCCTCTTCTTTTTTGTGCGACAAAGAGTTTGATGACGAAGAAGAGATATTTATTGACGACGATCCTCGGCTGGACGAAACGCTGATGAGCGGAGACGAAACGGCAATAAAGCACGTAGTCGACGTATATAACGGTCTCGATTGCGTTTACGGTGAGTATTACCGCAGTTACAATTCGTCTTTTTTAAAATTTCTGATAAGATTCATACCTTTGTTGATCCTCGTCGGGTTCGCCGCTTTCGGGGGACTTCTGATATATTTCTGCATACAAAGAGGCATCTTCGGTGAAAATCTGAGCGTGCTTACGTTTCTGCTGGGCGCGTTTCTTCTGGTTTTCTTTTTACCTGTATATGCATGGTTTTTTGAATGTTTTACGGCTTATGTTCAGTACAGACACGCAGAGTATGTTCTGACCGACAGGCGCGTAATCGCCAAAAAGTGGAGATGGGGGCGTTATTTGGAGATAGCGGACTATAAAAAAATCATTACAATAAATCACGTTTTGAAACGGGCGGGCAAACCTTTCAAGGCGGGAGACGTTGTAATTTCGCTGAAAAAAATAGTTTTAAAAGCCCTCGCAGATCCTGCCGATACCGCGCGGGAACTCAGAAAGATAGTAAAATCCGCAAAGGAAGGAAAGGGCGTTTCCTGACAATATAGATGTTTAATTTTTTGCAATAGCGATTGACTAAATTATCTTAATTTGTTATACTCTAAATCACGAAAGCATAAATAAACGGCAAGCAGGCTAATTCGCTTGCGCGAAAGCAAATGCAAGCATATTGCCGAAGCGGTCATAACGAGGCTGTTTTGTAAGGAGCGCGTCAGCGCGACGGAATAGTGAGCCTGATAAATTACCTGAGACGGACAGAGAATGTCTGCGAACGTCAAACCGTTTGGGTGCAAGCCCACGGGGAATATATAACAACTGAATAATGGCATGGAAGGCTAATTCGCTTGCGCGAAAGCAAATGCAAGCATATTGCCGAAGCGGTCATAACGAGGCGGTCTTGTAAGGAGCGCGTCAGCGCGACGGAATAGTGAGCCGATAAATTACCTGAGACGACAGAGAATGTCTGCGAACGTCAAACCGTTTGAGTGCAAGCCCACGGGGAATATATAACAACTGAATAATGGCATGGAGGCGTATCGAAGCGGTCATAACGAGGCGGTCTTGAAAACCGTTTGGGTGCAAGCCCACGGGGGTTCGAATCCCTCCGCCTCCGCCATTAGGGAATAATACGAACTCTGAAAACGGGTTCGTATTATTTTTTGCCATTGATTACTTTGGCATCATCGTTGAACGAAAATAGGCCATCTAATAGAAGCTTCTTAAATACTACCTACAATCATCCCATATAACATTACGAACGTTATCGTAACTTGAACCATTAAAAATAACGTGCGTCTTTACTGGTAAATCTTTGATTGATACGTTATAATATTATAAAGGTATAATACCAAACGATATTAAAAGTACCTTTAGAGGTTTCAGATGCCACACTACGATAAAAATCACTATGTGCAATGTAGATTATTAAAAAATTTTACACAACAAAATAAAAACGGCAATGCTGTAATATGTGTTATAAATCTTATTAATTTTTCAGCGTATTATGCAAAACCTGAAAATGCCTTTTGTGAAAATAATTTATATGATGTCGAATTTGCCAATAATAACAAAGATTTAGAACTCAAATTCAAAGCCAACATAGAAGATCCAATGGGCACTTTACTTAATAAGATTGACAATAATAGCGTCCCAACTTTTACTTTTACACGTGCCGAATTAGAAACAATTAAAAAATACATTTTGCTTCAAATTTACAGAACCCCACACAATAAAAAATCTTATACCAATATACCCGACAATACTTTTGAGTTAAGTCAATTTAACATAAATCAAAATGAAAGCAAAGTTGATTTTTGGAAGCGCGAAATGCTTACTATACTTGATTCTGATTGGGATTCTTTATTGAAAACCGATATGATTGGCATTCGTAAAAATGCTTTGGAAATCAACTCTTCTTTTTTGATGTTTATAAAAACAGCAGATGAATTCTGCATAAATGATTTAGGCTACTGTACAGAAAGAATACCAATAAAAATTCCAGAAGATCAACAAGATGATTTTATAAAAACTGCCCAAATAATCGGACAGGAGTTGTACGGTAAAGACAATTTCGATGAAATA
>DVNX01000005.1 GCA_018714045.1 Candidatus Ornithoclostridium faecavium | reverse complement strand
CCTTTTTTTGCCATAAAATATGCACCTCCAAAAGTGTCTAACTTTTGGGGTGCACATCAGGGCGGCTGAAACTGCTTTTAAAGATTTTTATTCTATTGCGTAATTGCTTATCTCTTTTATGAATTATTCTTTATTTTTGATCTGTTCGGTATTTGAAACGATATTGTCTTTTGCGTATTTGGGATTGGGCGCTTTGCCCTTTCTTATCATCATCTCGTTGAAGACGTCCTGCATCGTAATGCCCTTATCCTGCATCAGCACAAGAGTGTGATAGACAAGGTCGCAGATCTCGCCGACCAGTTCGTCTTTCTTGTCGGTGCAAGCAGCGATGACCGTCTCTGTAGCTTCTTCGCCGACTTTCTTGCATATCTTTTCGGTGCCCTTATTCAGTAGATAGTTGGTATAAGAACCTTCTACGGGATTTTCAGCGCGGTCTTTTATCGTCTGAGCGTCCTCGAAAACGACTTTGTAATCGGGACAGAATTCGAATTCCTTAAGCTGACGGTAGAAGCAACTGCGATTGCCCGTATGGCACGCCGCGCCATCCTGGATTATCTGCATAAGAACGCAATCGGCGTCGCAGTCGTAGTACATTCTCATTACTTTCTGCGTATGCCCTGACGTTTCGCCCTTCTTCCACAGACACTTACGCGACCTGCTGTAATAGTGAGCGTACCCCGTTTCCAGAGTCTTTTCTATTGCTTCTTTGTTCATATACGCCTGCATCAGCACTTCGCCGTTTAAGGCGTCCTGCGCGATAGCGCAAACCAGTCCTTTCTCGTCAAACTTGAATTCTGTCATTTTTCCTCTTGTCTTGCCCGCCTTTACGCGAGCCTTTGTTTTTCTTTATTGATTTTACAGCCTGAGCCGCAATATTGCAACAGTTTATTGCAAGCAAGCGGTATATTTATCTTCAATCACTCTTTCCGCTCTAACCGAACAGAGACACTCATTGCAAATCGCACGTATAATGCGAATCCTTATCTTAAACGCATTAAACGGCAAGTCTCTCCTTCAAGCACTCGGAAAACGTAAACTCATTGATATTGATTCTAATGTATATTCCCGAGAGCAAAGCACGATTTACAATAGCCTTCGTATCTGTCTTTGTTTTCCTGAGCCTTGTTATATTCGTTGTCTCATTGCTGAGCATACCGAAATGTATTTCGGCATTTCCGCGGAACTTATTCTTTTATCGCAGTTGTTTACGCAAAACGCAGTTACATTCTGACGGCAACGCCGCTGAGCGCAAGGTAGTTTTTAAGGTCTGATATCGTCATTTCTCCGAAATGGAACAAAGAAGCCGCAAGCGCCGCATCTGCCTTTCCGTCGGTAAGGACGTCCTTAAAATGCTGCATGTTACCCGCTCCGCCGCTGGCGATGACGGGTATCCCGACAGCTTCTGCGACCCTTCTCGTAAGTTCGATATCATAGCCCGCTTTAGTGCCGTCGCAATCCATGCTTGTAAGAAGTATTTCTCCCGCGCCGCGTTTTTCCGCTTCGATCGCCCAGTCGATCGCGTCCTTTCCGGTGTTTATCCTGCCGCCGTTGAGATATACGTCGAAGCTGCCTTTATCGTTGCGTTTAGCGTCTATCGCGACGACTACGCACTGTCTGCCGAATTTCAGAGCCGCGTCCGTTATCAGATCTGGATTTTTCACCGCCGCGGAATTGACGCTTATCTTGTCCGCGCCCAGGTTCAGAAGATTGCGGAAATGCTCAGCCGAAGATATACCGCCGCCTACGGTAAGAGGTATAAAAACCTGTTCCGCCGCTTTTGATATCACGTCGTACATAGTCGCGCGCCCTTCGTGAGAAGCGGTTATGTCGAGAAAAACTATCTCGTCCGCGCGCATAACGTTGTACGTTTTCGCGATCTCGACAGGGTCGCCCGCATCTATGAGATTGACGAAATTAACGCCTTTTACGACGCGACCTTTATTTATATCGAGACAAGGTATTATTCTTTTCGCAAGCATTTCAACCTCTTTTTACTAGTTCAAGCGCTTCGGTAAGGTCGATATTTTTGTTGTATATCGCTCTGCCCAGAATAGCGCCGTAAACGTTTTTCTGCATAAGTTTTTCTATATCGGAAATCGAACTCATACCGCCGCTGGCGATAATGTTCATTCCCGTTTTTTCCGCAAGGCTTACCGTTGCATCCACGTTTACGCCCGTCAGCGCGCCGTCGCGGCTTATATCTGTAAATACCACTGTGTCGCTGCCGCGTTCTTTCATATCGAGAGCGACCTTTTCAGCGGTGAGCGCGCTTTTTTCCACCCAGCCTTTTATCGCGACGAAACCGTCCTTGCAATCGATGCCCGCTACTATCTTATTGCCGTACAACGCGCACGCCTTATCCGCGACTTCGGGCGCGGTAACGCAAGCGGTGCCGACTATTACGCGGGTAACGCCGACCTCTTCGAGATAGAATTTTATCTTGTCGAGAGTTTTTATCCCGCCGCCGAGCTGCACGGGTATTTTCACCTCTTTTATTAGTCTTTTCAGCGTTTCGCGGTTCACCGCGGAATCGTCGAAAGCGCCGTTGAGATCTACTACGTGCAGATATTCCGCACCGAGGTCAGCCCACTTTGCGGCAAGCTCCGCAGGGTCGCCGTAATCTGTGACAAGATCGCGTTTGCCGTACAAAAGGCGTACCGCACGGTTGTCGAGTATGTCTACTGCAGGAAAAAGTATCATTATTTTATCGCTCCGAAATTCTTGAGGACTTTTAGCCCCGTGTCGCCGCTTTTTTCGGGATGAAACTGCACGCCCCAGACGTTATCTCTGTTCACGCTTGCAACGAATTCGTAGCCATATACGCAGGTCGTCTCGATATCCTCTTTTGCGACCTTCGCCGCGTGATAACTGTGGACGAAATAGAAAAAATTGTCGTCTATACCGTCGAAAAGCGCAGTCCTTTTATTGTAATACAGCGTATTCCAGCCGATATGCGGAATTTTAAGGTCTGTATCGAATCTGACGACTTCGCCGCCGATAAGCCCTAACCCTTCGTACTCGCCGTCCTCTAAGCTCCTGTCGAAAAGCATCTGCATACCGAGACATATCCCGAGAAAAGGCTTGCCTTCAGCAACCTCCTTCTTTATCATGCCGTCGAGATCTTTTGCTTTAAGAGCCGCTATCGCGTCGCGGAAAGCGCCTACTCCGGGAAGCACTATGTGAGAGGCATTCTCAAGCGCCTTGCTCTGATCGGTAATTGCCGCGTCGTAGCCCAGATATTCGAAAGCTTTCTGCACGCTGCGCAGATTGCCCATACCGTAATCAACTATCGCTATCATTATTCGATGAGTCCTTTAGACGACGGAAGCTCCGTCCCGACGACGGTCACCGCCTCTTTCATCGCACGGGCAAAAGCCTTGAAAATACATTCAGCCTTGTGGTGCGAATTGCTGCCGTAATGCAGATTTACGTGTATCGTTATTCCGCCGTAAGTCGCGACCGCGCGGAAAAATTCTTCTACGAGTTCGAGGTCGAAATCGCCGACCTTTCCGCCGAGTTCCGCATTGAATACGAGGAAGGGTCTGCCGCTGATATCTATATTGACCGTAGCGAGAGATTCGTCCATCGGAATAGTCTTGCCCGCATAGCGCGCGATCCCTATCTTATCGCCTAGAGCCTTGTTTATAGCCTTGCCCAGAACGATGCCGATATCCTCGACCGAATGGTGTCCGTCCACCCTGGTATCGCCCTTGCATACGACGTCGAGATCTATGCCCGAATGGCAGGAGAAAAGCTGAAGCATGTGGTCGAAAAAACCTATGCCGGTATCTATCGAATTTTTACCGTTTCCGTCAAGCCCGACGGAGAGTTTTATCTGCGTTTCCTTGGTCTTTCTTTCAATGGTAGCCGTTCTGTTCATCATCTTTTTCTCCTTATTATCGTGTTGGCGTGAGCGCCGAAGCCCTCGCTTTCAGCTATCGAAATTATATCGTCCGCGCCCGCGAGAAGGTCGTCCTTGTCGTAGGCTATATAGCTGGTCTTTTTCATAAACGTATCCACGCTGAGCACGCTGCTGAACCTTGCGCTGCCGCTTGTCGGCAATACGTGAGAAGGACCAGCAAAGTAGTCTCCGAGAGGTTCAGGACTGTATCCTCCGACAAATATCACACCCGCGTTTTTAAGCCTGAGCGCAACGTCGTGCGCGTTTTTTGTACATACTTCGAGGTGTTCGGGAGCAACTTTGTCCGCGACCTCTATCGCCTCGTCGATATTGTCGCAAAGTACTATCGCGCCGTTGTTTATAAGCGATTTTTCTATTATCTCTCTGCGCGGAAGCATATTCGTCTGCTCTGTCGTCTGCTTCTGAACTTCTGTCGCCAGCTTTTCGCTGGTGGTGACGAGTATCGAAGCGGCGAGTTCGTCGTGTTCAGCCTGAGAAAGCATATCCGCAGCAACCAGTTCGGGATCCGCGGTTTCGTCTGCGATGACAAGTATTTCGCTGGGTCCCGCTATCATATCCACCGCAACGTCGCCGAACACCTGCTTTTTTGCAAGAGTTACGAACACGTTGCCGGGTCCGGCTATAAGATCGACCCTTTCAACGCTTTCCGTACCATAAGCGAGCGCCGCTATCGCCTGTGCGCCGCCGACTTTATATATTTTCTTTACTCCGCATTCCGCGCACGCAACGAGGATGAGCGGGTTCTTTATATTGGGAGTAGCAACGACTATTTCGCCGACGCCCGCCGCAACTGCGGGAAGCGCCGTCATAAGCACGGTCGACGGATAGCTCGCCTTTCCGCCGGGTACGTAAAGTCCGACTCTCGAAAGCGGTCTGTATATCCAGCCGAGAGTACTCTTTCCTTTCTCTCCGCCTTTGAAAAATTCGTTCTTGTATTTATCCCTCTGTTTAGCGTGATAAGAAAGGATATTTTCTTTCGCGCGGCGAAGGCTTTCGATAAGCTTGTCGTCAACGCCTGCGTACGCCTCTTTTATTTCCTCTTCCGTCACCAGAAGGTTTTCGGCATTTACGTCCGCCTTATCGAATTTTTTCGCATAGTCGAACAGCGCCTTATCGCCGTCTTTACGTACGTTTGCAATTATCTCAGCTACAGCGCCGGAAAACTCTGCATTGCCCAGCTGAGTGCGACCGTACACTCTTTTCATCTCGTCTGTGCCGTATTTTATTATCGGTATCATATATCTCCTCTTTCTTTTCTCGTCTTTACTTCGATCAAGCCCTTTCTCAGGCTTTAGCCTGCACGTACTTAAAGAATTCTCAGTACGTTCGCTTCGCGTGTGAAAACCGACGCGAACGCGATTTTCGTTAAAAACATTTCTATTCCAGCGCGCTGAAGATCTTTTCTACGAGAGGCTTTATATCCTGCGCTTTAGTCTTTAAACTGACCTTATTAACTATTAATCTTGCGGAAACGTCGCATATCTCTTCAAGCACTGTAAGTCCGTTTTCTTTTAATGTCTTTCCGCTCTCTACGATATCGAGAATAACGTCCGAAAGACCTACTATCGGACCCAGTTCTATAGAACCGTGAAGCGTGATTATCTCAACGTTCTGACCTTTGCTTTCGAAATATCTGCGCGCGATATTGCCGTACTTTGTCGCAACTTTAAGCCCCGTCCTGTCCGTAAGGTCGAAACCGGGATAACCCGCGACCGCTAATCGGCACTTGGCAAAGCCCAGATCCGCGAGTTCGTAAACGTCGGCGCCGTCCTCCATAAGGGTGTCCTTTCCGACCACTCCGATATCCGCGACTCCTCGTTCAACGTATATCGGCACATCGCTGGGCTTTACGAAAATAAATTTGTATTTACCGCTCGCGTCCGTAAGAACAAGCTTGCGCGTAGGCTCCAAAATATTGGCGCAGTCTATGCCGCACTTTTGTAAAAGCTCTGCCGACTTTTCGGCGAGCCTGCCTTTTGCAAGCGCAAATGTAACCGTTTTATCCATATTGTCAATTCCTCTTCAAAATACAGCGGGGTTTGTCGCCGCGAAAATAATATGCCTGTTTTATACCGTTATTTTCAGCATACTCTTTGACGTCGCTTTCCTTGCATACCGAAAGATTGACGACGTAATTTCCTTCAGCAACGAGACCTCGAACAAAGGACAGCGCTTCAGCAACGCCCTCTTCGTCGCAACCGACCGCGACGTCTCTCGTCTCTCTTACAGGCAACTTACCGGCGCCCGCAAGAGCGAGAAGAAGCATGTCTGAGCCTATCGCGAAACCTACGCTGGGGATATCCCTGTCAAAACTGTCGCACAGATGATCGTATCTGCCGCCCGAAAGTATAGACGACCCGACGCCCTCGCACATGCCTTTGAAAACGATACCGCTGTAATAAGACATTTCGCCGACAAGCGAGAGATCGTAACTGACGTATTTGTCATATCCCTGCGCTTTGAGTATAGCGTCGAGTTTTCTGAGCGTTTTCACCGCCTCTCTCATCTCGTCGTTGACGCTATATTTTTCCGCCTCGTCGAAAACCTCGTCGCCGCCGAACAGCATCGGCATTTTGAGTATGCTTTCCTGTTGCTCTCTGGTAAGACCCGTCTTTTTCGCAAACAGCTGCTCGCCGATCGAATTTTTGCTTTCGACCAGTTCGGCAAGTTCTTTTCTCTCTTCGTCAGAAAGCCTGAGCGAAGAAAGAAGTCCTTTGAAAAAACCTACGTGACCGATATCTATGATAAACTCTTCGAGTCCTGCTTCTATAAGACTTGCGATGGCAAGGGATACGACCTCGGCGTCGCAGCAAATGCCGCTCGCGCCCATAAGTTCGATACCGACCTGAGAAAACTCTCTCGTACCGACGCCCTGTGAAAAACGGAACATCTTACCGCGGTAACAGAACTTATACTTTCCTTCGGGGATCTTCGTCGAGACGATACGCGATATCGGCATCGTCATATCGGGACGGAGCACGAGAAGCGAGCCGTCGTAATCGGTGAGCTTGAACAGCTTATTCATATTCACCTTTCCCGCGCCCGCAGAATAAAGATCTCCGTATTCGAGAACAGGCGTATCTATCTGATTGTAACCGTAGCGCGCGAAACAGTCGAGAAGCTGACGCTCTATCTTGTTCTTAGCGTAACATTGTCTGGTCAACACGTCGCTGACGCCCTGCGGTTGTCTGAATTTTTTAGTCATAATTCACCTTTCGCTTAGATTTAAAATAATTATATAATAAAAAGCGCCATTAGTCTATTAAAACGCGCTAAATAGGTAAAATATACGTTATTGAGCGCTGTTTTTGCATGATATATTTATGAAATTCAACTTATTTTAGAATAGTTTAAAACCTTTGATTTACGTCATTGATATATTTTTTGCCTTATTTAAGAACTCTTTTATTCGGGGATTCTCAAGTTTTTCTCTGTTTTCAGGTCTGAACAGATTGTCGAGGTAACTCCTGCTCCTCTCAAGAAGCTTCTTGTCGATGAGCACTCCGCCCGCGCCTCCGCTCTGTCTGAAGCCGAGAAAATCGCCGTATCCTCTAATCCTCGCATCCTCTTCAGCGATAGCAAAGCCGTCAGAGTTGTCGCAAAGGATTTTAAGTCTTTCGCACTCGTCGCTTTTAAGCGTATGCAGAAAACAGTACGAAGTCTGACCGCTTCTTCTCCCCACTCTTCCTCTGAGCTGATGCAACGAAGCCAAGCCGAAACGGTCGGCATTCATCACGCATATCACGGTAGCGTCTTTGCTGTCTATACCGACTTCTACAACGCTTGTCGCTACAAGCACATTGTATTCGCCCGCATAGAACGCCGTCATCACCTTTTCTTTCGCTTCATCCTTCATCCCGCCGTACACAAGCCCTACCGAAAGATCGGAAAACGCACCGTCCTTAAGATCTTCGTATACGCTTTTTGCAGAACTCACCTCAAGCCCTTCGCTGTCTTCGACGAGAGGACAGACTATGTAAGCCTGCTCCCCGTTCATGCAATGTTCTTTTACAAAACCGAACATAGCCTTTTCCTTTTCGGCAGGAACCACGTAAGTTTTAGGATACTCTTCGATAGTCTTTCTGCTCTCTATCGCGCTGACGTCTATGTCTCCGTATTCCCCCAGCGCAAGCACGCGAGGGATCGGGGTCGCGCTCATTATCGCGACGTCGACAGAAAACGCCTTGTTTTCGAGAAGACTTTTCTGCTTTACGCCGAACTTGTGCAACTCGTCTATAACGATATATCCCAGATCGGAAAATTCGACCTTATCGCTTATCACCGCATGTGTGCCTATAACGATATCTACGCCGCCTTTCTTAATATCAATATATATACTCTTCTTTTCAGCCTGAGTCAGACTACCCGCAAGAAAGGCGCACTTTATCCCGAAAGGCGAAAGCAGTCTGACAGCATTGTCGTAATGCTGCTTAGCGAGAATTTCAGTCGGAGCCATCAGCGCAGACTGATATCCGCACCTCACCGCATACGCCATCGTTATCAACGCAACAATCGTTTTTCCGCAACCTACGTCGCCGAGAAGCATCCTGTTCATTCTCTTACAGTTTCTCAGATCGTCCATAACGTCGCGTATCGCGCTTTGCTGCGACTTCGACAGCTCAAACGGCAAAGACGCAACCAAATCGTCCATAATATGCGAATCGGCTTTATATACCCTTGTCTTTCTCCCTTCCTCGCCCTCTTTCGCAAGTCTGTACGCGCAAAGCTTAGCGGTCAGCTCTTCCAAAGCGAGTCTTCTTCTGCCTATATAAGCCGTTCTCTTATCGATAGGAACGTGGGCGTATCTGTACGCGTCTTCAAGCGGCATGAGGTCGTCGCTTTCAAGTAGAGGCTCCACTCTGCATTTTTCAACAGCGTCAGCGGTTATCTTCCTCATGACAGACTGCTGGATAAGCCCCCTGGTCGCGTATATCGGAACGATACCGCTCAACCTGTCGCCTTCCTCAGGTTCGAAACCCGGATTTATTATTTCCGCTCTTCCGTCCTTTTTAGAGACCTTCCCCCAGACTGTATATCTTCTCCCCTCTTCGAGGTTTGCCCTGAGATAAGGCGCATTAAACCAGACCAGTCTTGCGGTCGCGTTCACGGTCGCAAGCTCTGCTCTGAAAAAGTTCAGCCCCGCGCGCACTCTCGCCAGTTTCGTCAGCTTGGTCAGCTCTCCTTTCAACAATACGTACTCGCCGTGTTCTGCGGTCGAAAGATCGCCTTCCTTAGTCATATCCCAGTACGACTTAGGAAGAAAGTCGAGAAGGCTCCTTTCGTCGTTTATGCCCAGTTTTGCAAGCTTTTGAAGAGTCTTTTCTCCGACTCCTTTAAGTTCAGTCAGTTTCATATCGCCTCTTCGGCACCATGCCGCGTTCAAGATATCTGAGAACAGAATAAGATATCCGTAATATAAAATAAAACTCCGCGGTCGCGGAGTTTCATCGTTTGCCGTAAACCCGCCGTAATTATTCGACGGATACCATGTAATAATAATGAGGCTGTCCGCCGTTATAACAGACCACTTCGCAATCGTCAAAGCGTTCTTCAAGCTTTTCCACGAGACCGTTAGCTTCTTCCTCGCTGACGTCGTGCCCGTAATAAACGGTTATGACCTCTCCGTCGTCACCCTTAAGCGTATCCACAAGGTCGATAACGGCGGTTTCGACGTTGTCCGCCTTAGACACTATCTTCTTACTGTCAATACCTATATAGTCGCCCTCGACGATTTTAAAGCCGTCAAGCTCTGTATTTCTGACCGCCTTTGTGACCTCTCCGCATTTAATACGTCTGAAAGCCTCGGTCATCTCCTCTACGTTAGTATTCACGTCGAGAGACGGATCGAAAACTATCGCCGCGCTTATTCCTTCAGGAACCTCTGTCGTAGGCAGCACCACGCATCTCTTTTTCGTAAGCTCCTTGACGCGCTCTGCAGCCATTATGATGTTCTTATTGTTGGGAAGGATAATTACGTTGTCAGCGTTGACCTTTTCCACCGCGTGCAATATGTCTTCGACGCTGGGATTCATAGTCTGACCGCCTTCTATGACTTCGTCCACCGTCAACTCTCTGAACATAGCGGCAACGCCTTCGCCTGCGCATACGGAAACCATACCGATAGGCTTCTTGTTAGCCTCGCGCGCCTTGACGAGAGCACGGTGCTGTTCAAGCATGTTTTCGATCTTTATCTTGTCCAGTTCACCCAGCTGCAGCGCATAATAAAGAGCGCGGTTGGGGGTATTGGTATGGACGTGCACCTTGACGAGATTTATATCGCCGATAACTATTACGCAATCGCCGATCGCCATCAGTTTGTCGCGAAGCTTTTCGATATCTTCGTCCGTGACGTGTTTTTTAAGATTGATTATAAAATATTCCGTACAATAAGCGTACTTGATATTGTCGAGGTCGTGTTCGTCGTTTCCGACGGTGTCGAGCTGAGGAAGCACAGCCTTATGTTCTTCTTCTCCGCCTTCGGGCTGAGCGATCTCAATGCCCGCAAGCGCCTTGTAAAAGCCCTCGAAAACGTATAAAAGACCCTGTCCGCCTGCGTCTACGACGCCCGCTTTTTTGAGTACGGGAAGCATTTCGGGGGTCTGCTTAAGAATTTCTTCGCCCTTCGCAATGAGCGCAGGGAAAAAGGTAAGGAACGACGAATTTTTCGCCGCAATCGACTGAGCGTTTTCAGCCATATATCTGATCACGGTGAGAACCGTGCCTTCCTTCGGCTTCGTGACCGCGCTGTAAGCGACGTCGCGCGCGCTATGGAGCGCCACCGCAAATTCTTTCGTAGTAATAGTTTTTTCATCGCTGAGCACCCTCGCCAGACCCTTTATGATCTGAGAAAGGATAACGCCGGAGTTACCTCTCGCGCCCTTAAGCGCGCCGCGCGAAAAATCTATCAGTATCTGCGAACAGTCTCCCTGCAGATTTTCTATTTCTTTAACGGCAGAAGCAAGGGTCAGAGACATATTCGTACCCGTATCGCCGTCAGGCACCGGGAAGACGTTCAGCGCGTCGACCTCAGCCTTATGAAGCTGAAGATTTCTGTATCCGCCGAGAAACATCTCTTTCAGCTTTGTACTGTCTATAATTTTCATTAATTTTTCTCCATTAAAGTCTCACGCCGACGACGTTTACCACAATCCCGCTCACACGCATACCAGTGTAAGTCTCTACGTCATACTTTACGGTACTGCGAACGGAATCGCAGACCGCTTCCACATTTACGCCGTCTCTGAGAACCACATACAACTCAAGATATATCTTGTTATTCACCGTCTCTACCTTTACGCCTTTACCCGCAGGCTGTTTATTAAAAAGCTCTACGAGACTGTCGGTGAGACGCCTGGAAACCAAATCCACTATGCCGTAACAATCGGCGGCAGAATAATGCGCCGTCATCGCGATGGCGCTGTCAGAAATAGTTATTCGTCCGTATCTGTTTGTAGTTTTTACTGCCATAACTTTATATTACACGAATAAAGGGATTTTTGCAAGTGTTTACTTATATATAAATATACGCATACAGACCGAAAACTAACACTTTTTGCAAAAAAACGCATATTTTGAGAACAAAAATTTATAAAAAATTTCGATTTAAAAATTGTTGATCAGAGTCGTTTTTAATACGTTTCATAACGATTTCACCCGTTTTTCGCATTAAAAATAATAGCAATTTTATGCTAAAAAAAGCCGTTAGAAATATAAAACACGGCATAAAACCACGCTGTATTTTACGACAAAATCTTATCTCGAAGAAAATATGTTTTACTACGCATTTTTTAATTGTAAAAAAAATTGAAAATCGGGTTGAAAATTGTTGATTTATTTAAATTTTAATGCTAATATATTTAGGCAACGAATAAGTCAGGAGGGATTTTTCTATGTCCAAAGTATGCAGTATTTGTGGTAAAGGTCAGCAGAGCGGCAACAAGGTCAGCCACTCTAACCGTAAATATAGAAGAGCATGGGGAGCTAACGTCCAGAAGGTAGACTTTATCGACGAAACCGGCAAACAGGTCAAAGGTTACGTCTGCACGAGATGCCTCAGAACGATGAACAAGGCAGATAAAACCGAATCCAACGACTGATTTATATTAAACGGTAATCTACGGGCGCTGAAAAGCGTCCGTTTTTTTAGTTTTTCGCGATTAAAACTCCTCTTTTATATGTTCGCAGATAATAATAATCCTCCCCCGCTGCAATATAATCTGCGCTTTCTTTAAATGTTTTTAAGCTTCGACCGCGCTATAAAAGACTTTTTCTCATTCAAAGAAAGGAAAATAACGCATTCAAAATCAAACGCGATTTTCGTTATGCCGCACACAGCGGCAATGCAATATCATCAGGCGTCTGAGCCGTTCTTTCTAATTTACTTTACACGATGTCTCATTACAATAACGAGGTTCAGTTTCTTCCCTGCTTGCAAAACAGTCTTAAAATGCTTTTGATTATCCTGGGCGGATTAATACAGTATATTCTCATAACACACCTCCTGAAGGTCTCTTTAATGATATGCAAAGCCGTCATATAACGTGACGACCTCGCCTATACCCTGTCGAGTCAAGTGTTATATTATTATACTTAATAATAATTGAATGTAATTGATAATAATTATATAAATCCGATAATTTTCCTATAAAGCCTATTGATTCAAGGTCATCGATTTTACTTATCGATCATTATTTTTTGTTGATTG
>DVNX01000039.1 GCA_018714045.1 Candidatus Ornithoclostridium faecavium | reverse complement strand
ATATTAAACATATTATCAAGGCATTTAACGCTGTAGCTACGTAAATTTGCCGCTTTAAACCTTGTTCGTATTATTCTGGTCTGGTATATTATTTTGCTGCAATTTAAGATAATAAGTTTAATTAATGAATTATCTCTTAAACGCATAGGATTAAATTATCAGCTTTGAATGTTGTTTTTCTTAAACAACGGCAATGCCTTATAGCGTTGGTTACGCAACCGTATTGTTTTTGAGTCTTTCCTCTTCGTTTTCGTGTTCTATAGTCGCTTCGTTGACATACGAACCGAGGTTGAGTTGTTCGCCCATCAATGTTTTAAGAGAGTTTTTCATCTCAGTTATAAACGCTTGAGTCGCCTGTGCGTGACGAGGTGAGACCTTGTTCACCTGATTTTTGCAATAAGCCGTCCATTTGCGAGAAAAATCGTTCAGTCTTTCGCCTTCGAGAGCAAACCGTACTTTTGACGCATAGTCTATTTCTTTCGCCTTATCGATAGCGTTCATGAGCGCGGTAGATATGCTATCTTCCCTCTTTCTGTAATCGCACAGACTGCGGTAAAGTTCGTCGTTTTCGTTTTCAAGCAACTTTATGCGCTCTCTGAGTTCGCCGTTAGCTTTTTCAAACTGCGACGAAAGCCCTACGATATAATCGTCAACCTGTTTTTTGTCGTATCCGTTAAATTTGATTTTAAAAGTATCCATAATTGCCTCCGACGGAAATTATAGCAAATAGCCCCGCGAAAAAGCTATTTTCGCGAGGCGGAGTTTTTGACGTATTCGCGCTATTTTGCGCGGTTTATGTAGCAAAAGCGCTTATTATTCCGAATATTCGTTAAGCAGCTTATGCTTGAGGTTGTAAAGTTTTTCCGAAAGGTCGACCTTATAGATATGCGGGTTTAAAAGTCTCTTGTATTCGTTCCAGAACTGAGAATAACATTCTTTATGATATGCCGCGATCTCCTTAACCGTCGGGCGCTTATATACGACTTTGCCGTCTTTTACGATATCCACGTTGAGATCCTTTACGTAGAAATTGGTCACTACTTTACGTTTCCATGTAAAGTCGGGGTGGAATATCTCTATCTTGTCGAGACCTTCGAAGTTTTCGTCCTTAAGCGCGATAAGGTCAGCGATCGCCTTGCCCGTGTTCTTATCAAATATGCGGACTATCTTTTTAAGTCCGGGATTGGTTATCTTCGCGGGGGTGTCGCTCATCTTGAGCTTGGGCACCATTACGCCCTCCTTCTCTATAGCCGCAAGTTTGTACACGCCGCCGAGGCTGGGGCAATCCTGGCTGGTGATAAGCTTCGTGCCTATACCCCAGCAATCTATTTTCGCGTTCTGAGAATCGAGAGACATGAGGACGTTTTCATCTATATCTCCGCTGGCAAATATCTTGACGTCGGGGAAACCCGCTTCGTCGAGCATAGCGCGCGCCTCGCGGCTCAGATACGCAAGATCGCCCGAATCAAGTCTTATACCCAACGGCTTATGACCTGCTTCGCGCAATTCTTTAAAGACGGTTATCGCGTTGGGAACGCCGCTTGTGAGCGTATTGTAAGTATCGACGAGAAGCAGACAGCTGTCGGGATACATTCTCGCGTAAGCGCGGAAAGCGTCAAGTTCGCTGTCAAAACTCATTACCCAGCTGTGCGCATGAGTTCCCGATACGGGAACGTCGAAAAGCTTTCCCGCAAGTACGTTGGACGTCGACGCGCATCCTGCAATTATTGCCGCTCTCGCGCCGTAAATTCCGGCGTCGGGACCTTGCGCGCGCCTTAATCCGAATTCCGCGACCGCGCCGCCCTTCGCCGCATAGACTATTTTAGCCGCCTTTGTCGCGATAAGAGTCTGATGGTTGAGTATGCAAAGTATAGCCGTTTCTATGAGCTGAGCTTCAAAGAGCCTCGCTTTTACGGTAAGTATAGGTTCCTGCGGGAATATGACGGTACCTTCGGGCACGGCATAAATGTCGCCGCTGAACTTAAAGTCGGCAAGAAGCTGCATAAAATCCTCGTCAAACAGTTTGAGCGAGCGCAGATAGTCGAGATCTTCTTTGCTGAATCTCAGGTTTTCGATATATTCTATCACCTGTTCGAGTCCGCAGGCGACCGCGTAATTGTTGCCTACGCCGCGGTAAAAGACGTCGAAAACGGCAGTCTTGTTGAGTTGGCTGTTCTTGGAATAGCCGTACATCATAGTAAGTTGATATAAATCGGTCAAAAGGGTGAGATCCCTCATATTAACCTCCGTCTTTGTCTTAGTAAAATGCCGCGAACGACTTCTGCGAATTTTACCGATGCGCGCCGCCGCATGGTTGACGCGGAAAGTAAAAGCGTTTAAAGTGTATCTTCAGTTTGTTTCTTTTTGGTTTTGTTTTTTTGATTCCGCTTGCGGCTTAATTCTCCGACTTTTTCACAGCCTTACCTTTTCCGAAGACGACCGCGCGCATCTGCCTTTCAGCAAGCGTAAGTTCTCCAGCGGGTCTGAACGGTTCAAGGGTATCGTCGGCGTAAGCCTCGCCGTAAGGCTTACCCTCGATGATCACGCCCGCAACGACCTTACCGTCGTATTCGGTAAGAAGTCTGATAGAATCTCCCGCCTCGTTGTATATTTTGCTCTGAACGCGCAATATTCCCTTCTGGTTCAGCACCATGAGCACGAACGCGACTATGCACGCAGAATATGCGATCACCTGAACGATGCCTATCTCCGTGCCCGGGAAATTCTTATGCTCGATCTTGAGGAATTCGAGCGTTCCTCTTACCAGACCGTACCAGAAAACGTAATATAGCGATATCGTGAAATTCTTCAGCTTCTTATACTTAAAGAAAAGAAGCAGTCCTATGATAAGTCCTATAAGATTGAAAAATCCCTCGTAAATGTACAGCGCCTGGTGCCAGAGTCCGTCGCTGTCGATGAATACCGCGAAAGGCCATTGCTGGAATGCGGGGTTTGTTACCACCTGTCCGTAAAGCTCCTGGTTTGCGAAATTGCCCCATCTGCCGATTATCTGACCGAGGAATACGCAAAGCACGACGCAGTCCGCGACTTTGGCGTATGAATACTTCTTGTATCTGAGAACGCAGAAAAGTATGCCCATCGCACCGCCGAAAATACCGCCGACTATCGTAAGCCCCGCAAGCCCGTCCTTCGTAAGTCCGAGAAAACGCATAAGCGCGTCCCAGCTGTCGATCGGATAATACTCCTTTCTCGGAACGACGTAGAAAAGTCTGCAACATATTATCGCCAGCACGACGACCCATATAAACAACTCAAGCGAAAAATCTATATCTATTTTGCGCTTTGAAGCAAGAAAAAGATACAGAAAATAAGCAAGCAGTATGCCGAGGGTCACGAAAATACCGTACCACGTAACGGTAAGGCTGCCGTTAAAGAGCGAAAAAGCTATCTTGTCCGACATCAGCTGAGCTCCACCTTACAAGTACCTTCGTTTCTCACGCCGATACGGTAAACGCAATCGTCGCCGAATATCTTTTTCATATCGGCTATATATTCGTCTACGCCCGCATTGTCTACGAACGCGAGAATGGTGCCCGCAAAACCGCCGCCGTGAACTCTTACCGCCTTGACTGCACCGTTCATCTTGCTGACAGCGAGACCGAGAGGTATTCTCTGCGCGGTATCTCCGAGAGGATAGCAGTTCTGAAGCAATTCGTAAGAACTCTGTCCGCTACCGTTTATCACAGCCGCGAATTTCTTGAAATTGCCGCTCTTTACAGCTTTTACGCCTGCTTCGACGCGCTTGTTCTCTTCAAAATAATGCATAGCGCGCAGGATTGCTCTGCCGCTCACCTTCTTCTGAAGTTCGGGAATAGAAGCGAGGAAATCCTCTTCCTTGACCTTGCGAAGCTTGCGTACGTGGAACATGCTCGCGACCCACTCCATTTCGCTTCTGATATCCGCGTACTGACTGGTCAGGTCGCAATGGTCGCCGCCCGTATTGATAAGAACTATCGAAGCGCCGTCGAATTTCCAGTCCATAGTCTTGACCTTGGGATTGACCGTTGACTTGAAATCTATATAGCTTACGCCGCCGAGAGAAATCGCGCTCTGATCGAGAAGACCGCACGGCTTTCCGAAATAAATGCTTTCAGCGTAGTGTGCCGCTTTCGCCTTGGTTATCTTATCGATAACGCCGCCGTTGTACATCTTGTTGAGTATTTCGCATATAAGAACTTCGAAAGAAGCGGAAGAACTTACGCCCGCGCCCTTGAAAACGTCGCTGGACGTAGTCGCGGCAAAACCGCCTATCTTATAGCCGTTCTGCTTATAATAAGCCAGCACGCCTCTGACGAGAGCTTCGCTGGAACCGTACTCTTCGCTGTTCGCTTCGAGATCGTTCAGATCGACGACAACTTCGGGATAACCTATCGAAGCGACTACGACTTTGCCTTCGAGCGGAGTCACGCAAGCGACGGTATCGACGCTTATCGAAGCGCAGAGAACTTTGCCGTTATTGTGATCGGTATGGTTACCGCACAGCTCTATTCTTCCCGGTGAAGAATAGAAAGAGATCTCACCGTCGTAAGTCGCGACGTGGAGATCGTATATCTTTTTATAGCGCGCAGCCTGATATTCAAGCCCGCCGCCGTAAAGTTTCTCAACATACTCTTTAAAAGAGGGGTTCTCGGAAAGAGTTTCCAAGAAAGTTTTTGTGATCAGCATATTATACCTCGCAAAATGCGTTTTTATAATTATATCATAATAAAATTAAAGTGTAAACATTTAGCGGTAAAATACATATTTTGTCGGTTATTGCCGCGCTTATCGCGATCTCCGTCTTTTTTCCCATAAAGTGCGGCTTTATCACCGTTTTTATCCTTATTTATCTGCTGAAACGCTTAACATTTTACTTGAAAGAGCAAGTCAGCGTCAATTTAACATAAAACGTTAATTATTATTGCAATCAACTATTTTTTGTAATATAATTAAGTACGGCGAAAGCCTTTACACAAATTTTTTCGGAGTGTGTTTATGCTTACTGAAGATCAGCTCAAAGTAAAGATTAACGAACTTATATGCTACGCAAGCGACAATCTGTCGCTCGAACAGGAGGACGAATATTACGTTCTCAATACTCTTCTGGACTTTTTCGGACTGAATGCCCCTGCGCCTGCCGTTGAAAAATACGGCGACTTTCAGACAGAGATAATCGACCCTATCGTACAGCACGCAATCGACACGGGCAGGATAAAACCCGAAGAAGCTCTGCTCTTTGAAACAAAGGTACTCGGCATGGTAACGCCTATGCCTTCAGCAGTCATCGCACGCTTTGACGCGATAGCAAGTCACCGCGGCGTAAAGAAGGCTACAGACTGGTTGTTTGCTCTCAGCAAAGCCAACAACTATATCCGCATGCCCGATATCAAAAAGAATATCAAGTGGGAGCACGAAGGCAAATTCGGTAAGATAGGCATTACCATCAACCTGTCGAAACCCGAAAAGGATCCCAAACAGATCGCCCTTGCAAAGCTTCAGCCCAAGAGCGGTTATCCCGCGTGCATGTTGTGCCCGACCAACGTCGGATTTGCGGGCAATATGAATCACCCTGCAAGACAGACTCTCAGGACTATTCCTATTCAGCTGGATAACGAATACTGGCATTTACAGTACTCTCCTTATCAGTATTACGAAGAACACGCGATAGCGTTCTCTGACGAACACCGCCCGATGAACGTATGCCCCGCTTCTTTCCGCAGGCTTCTCGACTTCGTAGACCTGTTCCCGCACTACTTCATGGGAAGCAACGCCGCTCTGCCTATCGTCGGCGGTTCTATACTTACCCACGATCACTACCAGGGCGGATTGAAAGTCCTGCCAATGATGAAGGTAGGCAATCGCGCACGTTACGAGAGTCCCGAATACAAGAACGTCCGCATCTATATCGCCGACTGGTATAACAGCGTCGTACGCCTCGAAAGCGAAGATAAACAGCAGATTTACAACGCGGCAAGCTACGTGCTGACAACGTGGAACAACTGGACGGACGAAAGCGTAAACGTTATATGCAAAACTACCGAACAACACAACGCGATAACCCCTATCGTCCGCCGCGAAGAAGACAAATACGTGATCGATCTCATTCTGAGAAACAACAGAACGGACGAAAAACACCCGTACGGCATCTTCCATCCCGAAGAGAGACTGCACAATATAAAGAAAGAAGGTATCGGCATAATAGAGGTCATGGGTCTCTTCATACTGCCGGGCAGACTTAAAAAAGAGCTCGGCGAGGTAGAAAAATATCTTACGGGTAAAAACAAGTTCGATATGAAAACGCTTGCCGATCCTGAAAATCCGATGTACAAGCATGCCGATATGATAGTTCAGCTTGTCAACGACAACGGCACGGAAAACACAGCTGTAAAAGCTAAAAAAGTTGTGACCGATTACGTGAACAACGCGTGCGAACAGATCCTCGAATGTACCGCGGTATTCAAGAATACCGAAGAAGGACAGGCGGCTTTCGACAGG
>DVNX01000038.1 GCA_018714045.1 Candidatus Ornithoclostridium faecavium | reverse complement strand
GATGATTTTTAGTGAGTGTTTTAGCGAGGCGAGCGCAGATAATATTATAATATTTTCAAGGGAGAATCGTTAAAAAACACACAAAAGGCGCGCCTCAGGGCTGGTTTGTATTATTCTGGTCTGGTATATTCCGCAGAAATCCGAAACTTCACCCGAATTCGGTAACCACCACCACGAAGCGTAAAGTTCACAGTCTTTTTCAATTGTCAGATTCATCATAGCCTTACCGTTTTCGTCATAATAACGCATCCCGTTTTCGTCGTAGTAACCGTAAAAACTCCTGTATTCATCGGTAGGCACGTCTACGTCCGGCAATTCTTCGTCTTCAGATACAAACACTCTGTCAACGACTTCGCCCTTATCTCCGTACTCTGAATAAAGCGTGATAACGTATACTTCGGGCGTAAAGAATGCCGTGCACAATAAGGTCGGTATAGCAACGACCGAAGCTACCGCCAGTATTATCGCGGGAACGGCTATCTTCCTTCTGAATACCAGGACAAGTATTGCGAGGATCGCCGCAAACGGCATAAACGTATCTGCAACGGCTATCGCAACAGCAGAAAAAGTTATCGAGACAGTCCATGCCAGTTTGAGATTTCCTCTGTAAGCGCATATTATCACCGCAGCTATCAGCAATACAGAAGCGACTAAGCCTGAAAACGCGCAAAACAACAATGCTAAATCAATGTCACCGATATATATCGAGCATAGCCTGCATATCTTTTCCAGAGTAAGACTTTTCTCTGTCTTTGTAAAATAGAGCAATGATATGTACTGTCCCAGCACGAACGCCCCTGCTATTATCAGCGACGCGAATATTCCGGTAAGGATTTTTTCCGCGCGGTATGACAATACGATAGGTTCTCGTCTTGCCCGTCTGCGTCTTTCCGACGAACGGTATGCCGGAATTTCATCATACGGAATACTACTCGCCGCGGCAGATCCGTCCGATCTGACGAAACTGTCAGGAACAGTATCTTCCTCGTCTTCTTCGTCATCCGCTTCTTCGTCCTCATAATCTTCCGAGTATAAATCTACGTCGGCAAGCGAATCGAATCCTGAGCCTTCTTCGATACCGCAGCGCATATCCGTCGTATCGTCGATACCGCCTATAAATATATCTTCGAATCCTCCTGACGGTCGCGAAGCTCCCGAACGGCTCCCTGCGCTGCGTTCAGCCGCCCTTTCAGCTTCTTCTCTTCTGGCTTCTTCTTCGTCAGCTTTGGCATTGCATACGTCGGATTCTGCGCGCGTATGGTCGCAGTTTATACATACGGGATCGTCGTCCGCATTATATGTGTCGCAAAAATAACAACGCCAGCTCATATTTCATTAATTTAAAATCAATTATCAGTCAAAATCTCGGCAAAGACCTGCAAGGTCATCGAGATCGCTGACTCTGCAACTCTTACCGATCGCTTTAAAGGTCCAGTCAGCCCCCTTTCTCTTGGCTACGCCGATAACGATTCCTGTATCCGAACCGTTGAGCTGACTGTCGCTGACTTTATATTCTATCAAGGTCTTTTTGCTCTTTCTGTCGCAAAGACGGATATAGAAATTCTTGACGTCTCTGAGACACTGATGTCTGTCATCGCATTTGTAAATATTGACGATAAAATACAATCTGTCCCTGTCCGAAGGAACACGTTTAAGATCGACTTCTATATTTTCGTCGTCTCCCGTATTGAAAGACGCAGTGTCTCGGTCTCTGCCCGTAAGATTGTCGGCATAAAGCTTTGCGCATCCTGATGAATGTTCTTTGTTTCCGAAGTATACGAGTTCGCCGTATCCGGACTGACCGGAAACTACAACTGCCGAATCGACGTCCATATTATCGCTTCCGTTCACAGGATCCCAGCCTACGCCGACAAAAATATCGGTGAGAGGTTTATTATCCGCAAACCTTATCACGACTTCCTGTCCCTGAGAAAGCGTGATCTTAGTGCCTGCTTTCAAACCGTTTTCCGCAGCCGTCGGCACGCTGTAATCTATCCTGAGCTGATTGCAGTAAATACAACTGAAGCGGTATTTCATGCCGCGGGAACAACCGCCTTTTCTGCTGGCGCATGAACATCCGCCAACCTTTCTGTTGCGGCAATCGAGACAGGGAAGAAGATTGTCGTTGGTCTCGAAAGAAGGCTGCTCGACTTCAGTCGCCGTTATTCTTGCATCAGAGTCGGGAAGCTGAGTAAAATTGAAAACCTTCCATTTGCTTCCCACTTTTTTGACTTCGAGAGCGAAATACTCGCCAGTCTTTGTGCAGTACGCTTTTACAAACTTGCTTTCCATAATTATTCTCCTTATTTTATCTCTGTCGGGTCCCCTCTCCCGTCTGCGCATTCAGCGCTTTATTACAACCCAATAACTTCGGGCGGGATTTTTCTTGCCAATCTGTCTGCGTTGTCTACGATATACGGTCTCGCGAGCATATACAGACTCTGACGCGAATGACATTTCGGGTATATATCCTTACTCCACGTCCTGCTCTCTTTAAAAAACGAATCGGACTTCCCGAAATACGTGAATACGGGACTTCCTTCCGAAAGATCCCAGGTCACGTCGACGTGAAAACAGCTGTCGTCTTCCGTGCGGACTATATTCCATGCATGATAATCCTCGCTTCCGATTATCTGACCGCAGACCACTTCGCAATCGACGTCCGCTTTATCCATAAGTATCTTAAATGCGTTGGCTATACCCTGACAAACGCATTTTTTCGTAACGAAAGCGCCGTAAGCGCTGTGCACGAAGCTCTTTTCGAGATCGAAAACGGAATCCGCTCCGTAATACTTTATCGAGGTAGACAGATAATTGTGCGCCAGATAAATCTTTACGGCATCGGGCATAGACGGCTCGAAAAGCAACGACGCTATCCTGTTTGATTCGCGTGCAACGGCCTTATCCATTACGATCATCTTGTCTTTAGTTATTCGATATATCACAGAGATCTTATATTTGAAAATATTTTCGCCGATATAACTCTGCGCCGACAAAGTAACAACATGCGGAAATACAGTCGAATATCTGCCGTTGAACAGCTTCAGAACTTTATCCATCTCTATTTTTCTGCGGGAGATAAGTCCTATTTCGGATTTAAAGTTGCCAACACACTCGCAAAGTCTCGAAATAGCATCTGAATCGTCCGAAACGGCAAAAACGTCGTCATATGAAAGGCCGTCTCTGTAATAGTCGATCTTTATAACCGTAACAAAACCTGAAATAAAATCCTCGATCCTCTCATATGCGTTGCATTGTCTGATAAAAAACAATATCTTGGGATTGTTTTCCATCGCCCGTTTAAAGAAAGCCGCTCCGTTGTTCCAGGGAACGCATATCTCCGTAGCGAAAACTTTTATCTGGCTTATCAGCTCTTTTTCCGTTCGTACAGTGACCATTAAACTATTCCAGCCCGCCTATCAGATCCTTCTTGCCATCTTAAACATCAAGGCAAGATTGTCCTTTATAAAATCCTGTCTTCCGTTAGCCCTGTAGAAATAATAGCCTTTTATTCCTGAAACCTCGCACTGTTCGCTTCTGACGTAGCCCCTCGCTCTGATAGCCGTTTCGTCGAAAACCATTCTGTGTTCAGGCCAAGCTTCACAGAATCCTCCTGCTGTTGTACCTGCTGAAGGAGACGCGGATGGAGTTGCAAAAGAGCCCGCAGACACACCTGCGCCGCTTCCTTCGGTCGCGTACTTTCTGCTGAGAACGGATTTTTTGTTCATAAATAGACTTCTTCCGTCCGACAATGCAAATCTGTAACCGTTTGCGCCTGACTGAGTCGCTCTTTTTACGCTCGCATATCCGCTCGCCTTTATCTTATCCTTGTCGAATACGATCGCGTCTTCCGGCCACGGTTCATCCAGATAAACTTCCGTTGGTAAGACCGGTCTCGGCGCAGGAGTCGGTCTCGGTGCGGGAGAGGGTCTCGAAGTCGAAGTTGACGTAGATGACGGTCTGTCGGAATGTGACGAAGCGGATCCGCCCGAAGCAGAAGGTCTTGCTACTGCCCCCTTAAGTCTTTGCCACACTTCAAGAGCGCTGGGGCGTTCTGTCGGATCTTTTTTAAGCATATCCGCTATCAGCGCAGCCTGAGCAGCATCCTTTATTTTTGAGCTTATCTTGAGCTCGCAACCGCTGTTTAGTATCGTCCAGACATAAACCGCCTTGCCTTTATCCTTACGTTTTTGCAATCTTTCCGTCAGAGAGACAGCTTGCGGGAACTCACCTGTCAGATATTGATGGAAGATGATACCGAGAGAAAAAATATCTGATTTCGGCGTCAATGAGTGACTGCCGTCTCTTTCATCGTCTTCAAGCGACGAGTATTCACCCAGCTCAGGCGAATAATAATTTATGTCTCCTACGACCTCATCCGGTAGTTCTCCTGCGAAATATGCGTTGTCGAAGTCGATAACCTTAGTTACAAGACTTCCCGATCTGCTTCTCGCAAGCAGTATGTTCTTGATTTTAAGGTCGCTGTGTATCATGCCCAGTTTGTGCATGCTGACCAAAGCGCCCGCGGCTGTCAGGAGCACAAGCTTTTTCTGATCTGCGCTTAATCCGGCGATAGTAGACTCGATATCCTTTTCTGGGACGACGCCTTCGATGAATTCGGAAACCTCGTAATAATGGTGATCGTAAACAAATTCGTCAACGGGAGCGACTATGTTTCCGCCCGCGCCGGCAACCGTCCTCAAAGTTACGTTTACTTTCCTTCTCAAAGCGACGTGTTTATCGAACTTTTCTTTATTTGCAGCTATCGTACGCGCGTCAAGCGCGCCGTTGTCGACTGGTTCGACAGGCGTCTGATATCTTTTTATGAAATACTTTTTCCCGCTTCGTTCAGCAAGGGCGATTTTACCGCAAGTACTGTTCTTCCATTCTCCAGTGATATCGTAGCCGTTTATATGTTCCATCAGTTGTTCTCCTTGATCAATGAATAAAATACCGTATCGTATTTTTCGCAAAGTTCCGTTTGCATAGCCGCTTTCCCTGCCGTCTCGTCGTCAACAGCGAGCGTAGCGGGATATCTGGCGATGAGCTCCTGCGCTTCATCTTCCGAAATAAGCGATTCAGACAGAGCAAAATCAATGACGTCATTTTCTGACGAAACTTTAAGCCAATAATTCTTTGACGCCTCTTCGGTCTCCTTTTCAAGTTCTCTGCTCAGTTCGACAATCTTTTGCTCCTCGTCTATCTTAGACTGAAGCAGCTCTTTCAGTTCTGTTTCGAGAGCGGGACTAAGTCCGACCTTGTCAGGAGTGACGTTTTTCTTAAGAAGCTGTCCCGTGAGCTCTGTAGCCTCTTCGGCTGTGATATGTCTGATATTCTTGAACTGACAGTATTTTTTATTGCCTATCAGCGCAGACCCGTTGCCTGTGTCTTCGGATGCGTCAAAATCGGTAACACCGACGTTATCGCAAAGAAAATCTATAAGTTTTTTCTCTGTATCATCCGCTTCGCTTATCTTTGCCGATATTTCGGAAGAAAGCGTCCTGATCTTTTCCGTACTTTCTTCGCCGTTTATCTTGTTTTTGCAATATTCTCTGATTGACGGTTTTGCAAAAAGAGTCGCAGAAACAGTGTTATTCCTGATCATCGCAGCTTTTTCAGCTTCCTTGACGACTTCTTTGTAGTCTGTATCGAGAAAGTCAGGCATTTTTTTAATATATTCTTCGTTGATCTTTTTCAGGCGTTCAGACGCTGCTTCCTTCAAGTCGTCGAAACCTTCGTAACCGAATGTTTTCAGCGCTATTGTACTGCTGTCGTCGTGCGTGCCGTAGTTGACGAAAATATCTTCAAGCTTAGCTTTCAATTCAATCATATCGTTACTGTCCAAGATCGTTTCGAGAAGCAGTTTTTCCAGTCCGAGTTCAGAGACAGAAAATTTACATGATTCATATACTCCGTCGGAAGCGTTGAAAAGTATGCAAGGCTTTTTAAAGGTATAAAATTTTGCGGATATCGTAAAATCGCCGTTTGCCTTTATGTAATTCGTCATTCCGCCGTCAGATCTCTTCTGATCTTCCACAATAAGCTTAAGTCCGTCACTGTCCCATTGGAACGGACGGGAATCTCCTGCAACGAGATAAAGAGCGTCGACTTCGTCTTCTCTTTCGATGAAAATCGTTCCGCATAAAGTCGTTCCCATCAGAGCAAGACCTTTAAAAGCGCCCTCATAAGTTAGCTTCGCGCTTTCCGACGCCGTAATCATTGCTTTTTTTATATTCTCGGTAAAATACCTGCCTATTTTCTCCATCATTTCGGCTTTGCATTCATCAGAAGCCGCGTGCAGTTTTTCGAGATCGTTTCCTACGCCCGCTGCAAACATTTTTTTCGCAAAGTATATAAACGATGCAACGCACGTACGCGAACCGAAATAACCGCTTTTTTTCATGTTCAGAGCGTTTGAAAAATAGCAATCTTTTACAGCATACAGTTCGAAAAACGCTTTCTTGACATAATTCACCGTTTCTTCGTCAGCATCGGGCAAAGCGTCTTTGAACATTACGTCAAATATCTTGTCCTCATCAAAAATATCGCTGTCGAATTTCGTATGCCTTATTGCTGCCGCACCGCCCATTCCGTCGGCGACTACAAATATGTTTTGTCCTACAAACGGCAAAGCGTCTTCGCCCTTATAGACTGTCTGCCCTCCGTCGCGGACTTTTGTCGCCTGTCTGTACATTATCATTTCCATAATATTTTCTCCAAACATATGATTCTGCTTAATATTTTTGCAGAAAACTTGTTTTTCCTTTTGTTGACGCAGGACGCGGTATTTCTGCCATGCGTCTTAAAAGCGCAAACGCCTTAAACATTGACCGACGTTCAACATACTAAAGTCGGTAAATATTTTCAATCCGGCAAAATTGCGCGAAATATATACCGTCAAGGAATGACTATTCCTTGCGGAAAAATACTTTGCGTTGAAGGTATATTTTCGATCGACGGCAACTACAGAAAAATTAACCGTACTTGTTGTTGTTCATATCTACCGCAGATCGTTTTCGCAAATTCTTCCGCTCCCCGCCATAAATGCCGAAGAGCGGAAATAAAATGCGGTTGCCCGATCAGAAGGATCCGACGAGCAGGTCGATAGCTGCGGAAATATCAACGTCCGAAAGTCCGGTACCCGCCTGAGAGAATGCCGGCCAGTATCTGTTCCAGGTCTGAAGCTCTGTCCACGGATATGCGTTGGGCGCAAATACGACGAGTCTACCTGCTTTAGCCTGATACGTACCGGGGCAAGTCTGATCGGCATTTTCCCACCATGCACCGAGTTGCGCAAGGTCTGCAGGCATTCCTTCGGGATAATTCGGGGAATCTGCGCGTGCACCCAGCGGTAAAGCTTCCGCATCGGTAAATACTAAGATAGCATGTCTGCGTCTGGATCCGCCCGTAGTCCAGTCTGACTTGACTGCAAGAGCTATCGCTTCGAGCGCGTTTTCGGGGAGATCTCCTCCGCCGACAGCTTCTATACCCTGAACGAACGCATTAAATTCGGTTTCCTGATCGGGAATAGTGAAAAATTCAGACACTTCCATCGGCTTTTCGTCAGAACCGTAGTCCCTGAAGACTATTACTTTAATGCGGACTTTTTCAGCAGATTTGTCTGCGTCTTGCATCGCTTCGATAAATTTGTGGTAGAACGACAGCGCGTTTCTTTTGACCTCGTCGATAATAGGACGCATGCTCGCCGTACCGTCAATACACATTACTATATCAACATAGTAATCGCTTGCCACCTGATTGTTGTCCATTGTATACCTCCAATTGGTTTATATTGTTTTTTACAGCTAAGCTGTATATTTTCTCATATCGAAATGTTCTTCAGAAAAGAACACTCAACTTTACCTTATCGATAGCATTTTTCATTCTCGCGCTTCCGTCGATGCACATAACTACGTCTACATAGTATAATGAATCATCGTTTTGTATTTCCATATTTTTGTCATAATTATAACGGTTCAAATCCATGATTTTTTCAGAACGAACCGACAAGCAGGTCGATAGCCGATGAAATATCTACGTCAGACAGACCCGTACCAGCCGGAGAAATAGCAGGCCAGTATCTGTTCCACGAGTTGATTTCCATCCACGGATAAGCTGCGGGAGCAAACGCAATCAGTCTGCCGAATCTCGGCTCATAATCGCTGGTAAACATCTGATCCGTACCTTCCCACCACGAACCGAGTTGAGCAAGCGAGGAAGGCATATTTGACGGATATCCGGGGCAATCTGACCTCTCTCCCGGTTTAAGAGCGGGAGCATCGGTAAATACCATTATAACGTGCCTGCGCTTTTTTCCTTTTTTAGTCCATTTTGACTTTAAGGCGAGAGCGACCGCTTCCAGCGCGTTTTCGGCAGTATCTCCTCCGCCTGCCGCTTCTATCCCGCTAACGAAATCTCTGAACTGTCTTGCCTGATCGGGCAAAACGAAAAATTCAGATTCTTCAATCGGTTTCGAATCGCACATAAAATCTCTGAATGCAATAACTTTGACTCTGAGTTCGGCTATTTCTTTCTGATTGTCGCTCATAGCTTCGCTGACTTTTTCATAGAAAGACAGCGCGTTTTCCTTGACCTCGTTGATGATAGGAGCCATACTACCCGTTGCGTCGATGCACATTACTATATCAACGCAATAATCGCCGGCATACTGATCCATGTTTTCCTCCGTACATTTTATTTTACAGAAATCGGAAAGCGATAAATTGTCGCTTTCTTTATTGTTTGTCTTATTCGTATGAAAAGGGGAACGCCGCATAAACAATGCCAATACATACAAATCCCCGTCTCACACCTCAATACGGTCTGTCAAATCACTTAAGTCTGTCTTCAGCATAGCGTTTTGCTTATCCCATCCGAAAGCTGAACGAGACGTCGCTGTCGGAAAATCGCTGAAATCCCTGAAAATCAGACATTCTTCTCACAACCGATATTTATATTATATCATAACCGTTCTTCTTTTGCAAGCTTATTTAAAATTTTCACACAAAATGGTTGTTTTACAGCAAACAAACAAGTCGTTGCATATCGCAAAAGTTTAAACAATTCAATATCAACCGTATTGCGAATTTTATTGTTACTGTATTTTTAGAAAAACAATTATTTCTTCATCATCATTGGAAATATTATATCTTATAGTAATATTGTTGTCAATAGTATCAATTTAATTTATCGTAATATTCATGTAAACTTTATCGTCCGGATCGATCAAACGACGATTTCGAAATATCGCACAAAAAAGGTATTTGCACACAGTCAAAGAGTTAATACGACTTATTTCTCTTCTCTATTTTGAACGATTTACATTATATGCAGAGGAAGACATAAATGACTGATAATAACAAAATATCTGCAATAAGAGACGCCCTCTTAAAAGAAAACGGTAACGATCCCGCAGAAATAGCTATGAACGTAATGAAAAGCGACTTCGTATCTATTCACGGACCCGAACACCATTTTCTGGACGGAGCTGCTTTTATCGTTGCCTATCGCAACGCGGGCGGCGCACGTTGTTGTAAACGTCACGCTTTTTTAGCTCTTACAAAAGGCGTAAAATTTGTAAACAAAAAATACGGCGTACATATGACGATAAAGCCGTTCAGATGCACATTTTCAGATAAAAACGCTCAATGTCTGAAAGAAAAATGCCCGTTTTTCAATAAAAAGAATTAAATTGATTTATTCATCAAAACAAACGCTCTCTCATTCTGAGGGAGCGTTTTCGTGTCAGCAAACATTATTCATTCATCGGAGCAATCGCTTACAGAAACTTTGAATTTACCGCCGTCTTCGAATTTAATCACAAAATTGTTTGTATCTCTTTTGACATCGCAGATAAACAGTTCTTTAAATGCGATATGTAACTGATTGCAGAATTCTTCTGTTGTAACGTAGTCAGAGGAATACATATAATTAATATTTTCTTTCTTGTCCATATTTTAATTATAGTAATTTTTCACGGGTATGACAAGTATTTTATAGCACGAATTGCGATAATTTTTTTAAGAAAAACAGGGTTTTGTAATATGGACAGATTTAAATATTTTTCCGATTGTTTAAACGATATTCTTATAGAAAGAAATATTGCTGTGAAAGAACTTTCCGATACCAGCGGCATAACAGATTCAAGACTGTACGATTTCTTATCGGGTAATTGCGTACCTTCTGTTCAAAATGCCGTAAAACTTGCGAACTCGCTTCATTGCACGCTTGATTATTTGTTCGGTTTTGACGAAGAATACAACTATTGTCAAAACTACGTATTGACTTCCGACTGTTCCGAAAGATTGAGGCAAGCTATAAACGCCAGCGGTAAAACACGTTATAAAATATCGAAAGAAACTAAAGTTTCCCAGCAACAATTACACAATTGGTATCGAAACAAACAAATCCCTTCGCTCGTAACTCTTGTAAATTTTGCAGACTACTTCAACTGCTCTCTCGATTATCTTGTCGGCAAATAAGTTAACGCCGCGGAATTTATCCTGCGGCATTTTGCTTATTTCATATTTATCTGATATCCGAATAAAACGGATAAGCCGTCTTATCTTTTTCCGATATCTCTCTTACCACCCTGCACGGCACGCCGACCGCGACTACGTTTGCGGGTATCGGCTTCGTAACAACGCTTCCCGCGCCTATTACCGTATTGTCTCCTATTGTCGCGCCGCCCAGTATAATGCTTCCCGTTCCTATCCAGACGTTGTTTCCTACCGTTATCGACTTTGCTATCTCAACGCCCTTTTTGCGTAGTTCGGGATCTATCGGGTGTTCGGCGGTCGTAAAAGTGCAATTGGGTCCGATAAACACGTTGTCTCCGAATTTTACGGGTAAACCGTCCTGCACCAGCATATTGTGGTTGGCATAAAAGCTGTCTCCGACATGGATATTATAGCCGTAATCGCACCAGAACGGCGGCACGATTATTGCGTCTTTACCCGCGCTGCCGAGTATTTCCTTCAACATTATACTCTGCGTTTCGCGATCGTTCGGATTGAGCTTATTGTATTCAAAGCACTTATCTTTACACTTTCTGATCTGTTCCTCGTATGCGGGATTGTAACACCCCTGAAAGAACATATTTTCGGGTACAAAAGGTCTGTCGTTCATAATATCTCCTTTATCCTATGTGCGGCGTTATCCGCTTAAGTTTCCGTTTTCGAGCCTTACGACCTTATCGAAGCGTTCGGTTATCACGGTATCGTGCGTAGCGACTATAAGAGTCGCACCGCTTTCTTTTACAGCATTAATAAGCACGTCTGTAATTTCGTTAGCCGTGTTTCTGTCGAGTGCCCCCGTAGGTTCGTCCGCAATTATAAGCAGCGGATTTTTAATTATTGCACGCGCTATCGCTACCCTTTGCTTCTGACCACCAGAAAGCTGATTGACATTTCTCCCCTTCAATTCAGCGATACCCAGTTTGCTCAATACTTTGTCGATATTCTTTTATGCCTCTCCGGCTAACTCTTTATCGCTCAGAAAGCAAAGAGAAAGACGGATATTTTCTTCTGTCGTGCCGTCGTATGCGAACGCCGTGCCCAGTCGCACGGTAAACGCTGAAAATACCGCAGAAAAAATCACGATGACTAAAATCAGCGCAGTAAATAACTTCTTATTGAACGTAAACTTTATTATAGACCTTATCAGATACGCCATAATATACCCTTAATAATAATTATATAATATAAAGAGAATATGTCAATAAGCAATTCCCTTCTCGTTTAAATCGGTATTTACAAACGCGCTGTTTTATTGTATAATTATTATATAAAAATACGGAGGTGTTCTGATTGAAAAAACCATTTATATTGATCATATCGATATTGCTTCTTTGCGCATTATCGGCAACTTTGACAGTCGGCTGCTTTGACCAAAAAGAGCCTGTCGACAAAACCCCTGAAAGTTACAAGATCACAACTGAAAAAACAGACGTTTTCAAAGACTATTATACCGTTAGCACGGACAAATCTCTGACAACATCAGGCAAAACGGTCACCGTAACAGTCGATGCATGGGATTTCCTTAAGGTCGATAAAGTTTTTGCAAACGACGCCGCTTGCACAGAGGGAGAAGACGGAAAATATACGTTTACGATGCCTGAAGAGGACGTTACCGTACGCGTGGAATTCGAAATAAATATAATCCCTGAAGGCGAAAACGGTCTTAAATGGGCAGATTATGAGCAGTTGACGACGGAAGCGGACCTTTCGCGTAGCATTGAGGTGGATTTCGGTTCAGAACCGATACTCAATTCAGTTTACGCAAACCCCGAAGGCTACTCTACTATGTATTATGCAAAGGTATATTCTACGAACCAGGACGTCATTCCCGACGAAGCGGTACGCCGCATCGAGCCGATCGTCGGCAGTAACGGAGCGTACGCTATCGGCGCGTGGATCTCTTTTGACATAACGAAAGTTAACGCAGGTAAAACCGTACTTGTATTCATAGATACGGATAATGACAGAATTATTACTGCAGAATTGAACGTAGTAAAATAAACTGATGAAATAGTTATTAAATTAAAAAACGGGCGCCGAAACAGCGCCTGCTTTTTTATAAATTATGCGAAATATCAGATTGTACCTATTAAAACCAATTGCATTTCTGCTCTTTAAATACAGGCTTGTCGCCGTAGCAATATGGATCGTAATTGTCCGTATTACAACCGAATTCTTTTAAAAAGCATATCTTGCCATTATTCCATTTTATCAAAGAAACACCGTCAAATTTTTCTTCTTTTCCGTCGTTCATTACGTTTGCGAAACTCCATTCTACAACGGTCTGATCTTCTTTATGAAAATATTGTTTAATATTCCACGCAACGACCCTCCCTCTTGTGTTCCATTCTTCAAACCAGTGTTTTATTTTGCGTGCTCCCTTATATTCAGGTCCCCAGCTTTCAATGTAAACAATGTCGTCGCTGAAAACGTCGTCTATTCCTTCGCAATTTCCAGAAAGCCACATATCAAACCATTTTTTGATCATAGCTTCTCTTTCCGCCTCTCTTGAAATCGAATCTTTGCAAAACATAATAATTCACCAATAGAGTTAATTTATTATACTTAAACAACTATATCGTATAAGTATAAGTCACAGATAATATTTTACAACAATAATAAATCCTTTGCAATTTAATTATCTGCAAGAAATCTTTAAATATCCGAAATATGAAGGAATGCTTACTAACTAATTACGCCTATCCGTCATATCTGCAAGCCGCGAAAGCAACCGCCTGCGGCGGATTGCCACGCTAAGGCTCACTTAATACATTGTCGAGGGCAAAGGTGGATATTCGCTAATAAGCATTATGCGCAAGTTGACTATTCATGCATGCCGCGAAAGCTCCCGACTTGCGTCGGAGAGCCGAACCACGGCGCTGAAGCGCTGTGGTTGCGCTATCCACCTCTGCCCACCAAAAAAAAATGCACCTGATTTCCTATTTTCTCAATTTGGTACGGGGTGGATATTTGCTCAGAAACTTTTTGCACAGGTTGATTATTACTGCTAACCGCAAAAGCAACCGCCTACGGCGGATTGCCGAACCACGGCGCTGAAGCGCTGTGGTTGCGCTATCCACCTCTGCCACCAAAAAAGCACCCCAATTTATGAGGTGCTTTTTTGGTGGGCAGAGGTGGATTCGAACCACCGAAGACAGAGTCGGCAGATTTACAGTCTGCTCCCTTTGGCCGCTCGGGAATCTGCCCGTATTTTATATAGTTTAATTGGTGGAGCTGGTGATCGGAATCGAACCAACAACCTGCTGATTACAAATCAGCTGCTCTGCCAATTG
>DVNX01000037.1 GCA_018714045.1 Candidatus Ornithoclostridium faecavium | reverse complement strand
CGACAAAGTCGGAAGCGCCGCCATAAGGGGTTATTATTTGGAAAAATCCTTGATTATCCTTTACTTTTTCTCGCCGTAATAAGCGGTAAGATACATCTCTTTGATCTCGCTCATGAGGGGGTAACGCGGGTTAGCGCCCGTGCACTGGTCGTCGAAAGCGTCTTCAACCATGCTGTCCAGCTTTTCGAGGAATACCTTTTCGTCGACGCCTGCGTCCTTGATGGTCATCGGAAGTCCGATCTCTTTCATAAGCTCTCTGATCTTGACGATGAGCTTTTCAACCTTTTCTTCGTCCGTCTTGCCGGTGATGCCGTTGAAGGTAGCGACCTCAGCGTATCTTCTTACGCAATCGGGATACTTGTACTGCGGGAAGGTACCCATCTTGGTCGGAGCCTTAGCGCAGTTGAAGCGGATGACCTGCTCAATCATGAGCGCGTTTGCAACGCCGTGAGGCAGGTGGTGATAAGAACCCAGCTTATGAGCCATAGAGTGGCATACGCCGAGGAACGCGTTAGCGAAAGCCATACCTGCGAGGGTGGAAGCATTTGCCATTTCCTCTCTCGCTTCCGCGTCGTGTCCGCCGAGGCTGTAAGCTCTGGGAAGATAGTTGAATATAAGTTTGGTCGCCTTGAGCGCGAGTCCGTCGGTATAGTCGGTAGCCATCATGGAAGCGATAGCTTCGAGTGCGTGAGTGAGAGCGTCGATACCGGAAGCGCTGGTCAGTCCCTTGGGGATATTCATCATGAGGTCAGCGTCGATTATCGCCATATCGGGAAGCAGTTCGTAGTCTGCGAGAGGATATTTAGTACCCGTCTGTTCGTCGGTTATAACTGCGAACGGGGTCACTTCGCTACCCGTACCTGCGGTGGTCGGGATAGCTATGAAATAAGCCTTGTCGCCCATATGCGGGAAGGTGTATACCCTCTTTCTGATATCCATAAATCTCATAGCGAGATCCTGGAAGTCGACTTCGGGATGCTCGTAAAGCGTCCACATTATCTTACCTGCGTCCATTGCGGAGCCGCCGCCGATAGCGATTATGACGTCAGGCTCGAACGCCGCCATAGCCTTTGCGCCTTCCTTAGCGCAAGCGAGAGTCGGGTCAGGAGCTACGTTGTAGAAAGTCGTATGAACTATGCCCATCTCGTCAAGTCTGTCCGTGATAGCCTTTGTGAAGCCGCTCTTGTAGAGGAAGGTATCGGTTACGATAAACGCCTTCTTCTTATTCATAACGTGTTTGAGTTCTCTGAGAGCGACGCCCAGACAACCCTTCTTGAAATAAACCTTTTCGGGTGCTCTGAACCACAACATATTCTCTCTCCTTTCCGCGATCGTCTTGATATTGATAAGATGTTTAACGCCTACGTTTTCGCTGACGCTGTTACCGCCCCAGCTGCCGCAGCCCAGCGTGAGGGAGGGAGCCAGTTTGAAGTTGTACAGGTCGCCGATACCGCCCTGCGAAGAAGGAGTGTTGATAAGGATACGGCACGTCTTCATAGCGCGCTCGAATTTTTCCATCTTGTCTTTGCCCGTCTCAACGTTGACGTAAAGCACGGAAGTGTGTCCCATACCGCCGTCCGCGATGAGTTTGCCCGCCTTTGCGACAGCGTCGTCGAAATCTTCTGCCTTGTACATAGCGAGAACGGGGCTGAGTTTTTCGTGAGCGAATTCCTCTGAAAGCTCTACGCTGGTGACCTCGCCTACGAGTACCTTGCTTCCCGCGGGAGCTTCGAAACCGCTCATCTTTGCGATGGTGCAAGCGGACTGACCGACTATCTTTGCGTTAAGCGCGCCGTTGATAAGAATGGTCTTTCTGACCTTGTCCGTCTCTTCGGGATTCAGGAAGTACGCTCCGCAAGCCTGCATTTCCTCTTTAAACTGCTTATAGACGTCCTTGAGAACGACGACCGACTGCTCAGAAGCGCAGATCATACCGTTGTCGAAAGTCTTGGAGTGAACGACTGAAGCCGCAGCCATTCTGATATCCGCGCTGCTGTCGATGACCGCGGGAGTGTTGCCCGCGCCTACGCCGACTGCAGGTTTGCCTGAGCTGTATGCCGCCTTTACCATGCCGGGGCCGCCCGTAGCGAGGATTATGTCCGCCTCTTTCATTATCATAGCCGAAAGCGGAACGGTCGGCTCGTCTATCCAGCCGATTATCTCTTCGGGAGCGCCTGCCTTAACAGCGGCGTCGAGAACGATCTTAGCCGCCTCGATGGTGCTCTTCTTAGCTCTGGGGTGCGGGGAAATGATCAAGCCGTTTCTCGTCTTGAGAGCGAGAAGGGATTTGAATATAGCCGTAGAAGTCGGGTTCGTGGTAGGAATGATAGCCGCGATAACGCCTACGGGCTCAGCTATCTTGGTAATTCCGAATCCGGGGTCGTATTCGAGAACGCCGCAAGTCTTTACGTCTTTGTAAGCGTTGTAGATATACTCGGAAGCGTAGTGGTTCTTGATGACCTTGTCTTCTACCACGCCCATACCGGTCTCAGCGACCGCGAGTTTAGCAAGCGGGATTCTGGCTTTGTTTGCCGCCATAGCCGCAGCGAAAAAGATCTTGTCTACCTGTTCCTGTGTGTACGTTGCATACTTTGCCTGCGCCGCTTTTACGCGAGCGATCTTGTCCAGCAAAGTAACCTCGTCATTGACGATGTCTGCCATAACAAATAACTCCTTTATGAAAAAAAAATTTGTATCGGGTTTATTATACGCAAGCCGCCTGAAAAATTTCCGCAAGTCGCTCTTCTCCTCTTTCCATGACTCTCAGAAAAGCCGCACGGCAGGTCTGCGATAGCGTCAATTTGTTAAATTTTTCACAATTGACGACTATATTATATCCGCGCCGATAGTGTTTGTCAACAATTTAACAAGCAAAATTTCAACTTTTTTACTTATTTTTCGCAAAGCGCTGTTCGGCGATGGATTTTATAACAAAAACCTATCAAAATGCCGTTTCTTCCCTGTTTTCTGCACCCCTCTCTATGAAAACGACGTGACTGTCAGGCGCCGGGAAGTCAGTGCTTCCCCGCTTCGATCATTCTCGGCACGCAAGCTCTGTTAAAGAATAAGCCGAGACATACGCATGACCTTACCCCGATATTCCCGTATTGACAGCATTCCCGTGCGTTGATATAATTGTGGAAAGGAGTTATAAGGTGAACGATCGCTCAAACAAAGGAAAAGAATTTTTCCGTACGTCGGAATATAACGCGATATCGGAGTACAATCCGAAACGCAGCATAGCAAGCGTTGACGACAGCGTGCCTCTCTCGATTTCGACGAAAGCACTCACCGTAAAAACGGTTACTCCTCTCCTTTAAAACGTGTTCCCGTAAAGGCAAGGATCGCCAAATCGAAACACGCCGCAAAGACATCTCCTGCAAAATCGGCACCTGAAGCCAAAAAGACGAAATAACGTAAATAAGCCTTTCTGAACGCAGATATAATGTTCGGTGAATTGTCAAACCTGTTGTCAGCCCGTTACGGGAGACGACAGTCCGCTTCCGTCCGCTATTATTTTCAGTTTATGCGGCACGCATATTATGCTGTCGCCAGACTCCTCTATCGCGGGCATATATGTACAGTCGCGGGTAAAACTGCAATCGGAATCGATCATTTTTACGGTGCGTTTTTCTTTATCCACGAAAAAAGCGTTGAAACCGTCTCCCGTATTTATCTCAACTGTATAGCCGCCGTTTTCTTCTTTTACCTCAACGTTGTTTTCAAAGCCGTCCGTCACCGTGAATTCGTCTGAAGAAAAACCGTAAGTGAGTATTACGTTTTCGCCGTACTCAACGTAAAAACCGTTCATCTTTTCTTTTTCGGGAAGCAGGAATACCAGCATAAGAACCGCCGCAACAACGAGAACAATTGCGTACGGAATAATATCCCGTACCGAAAAATACTTACTGTTCTTTACGTCCTCAATGCCTTTCTTCTTCATGATTTTTCCTGCCCGTGTCGATGAAACTCAATTATACAGTCCTTCCGTCTGCGTTGGTGAGAACCCTGTAACCGCTCTCTACCCCTACTGCCATAGTATAGGTGTATCCCTTCAGGGAAGCGGCGAACTCTGACGCTTTTTCGCTTCCCATTACGCACAGCGCGGTAGAGTAAGCGTCAGCAAGGGCGGCGCTTTTTCCGTACACGCTCGCGGTCAGCACGTCGCTTTGATAAGGCGCGCCCGTCTTTCCGTCAATAATATGACTGTATCTTACCCCGTCGATTTCGTAATATTGCTGATAGCTTCCGCTGGTGGATAAAGAGGAATCTTTAAGATAAGCTTTGAAATAGTACCCGCCGCTTTTGTCGGGCGCGAGTACCGAAACTTCCCACTCTCCGAGCTCAGCCTGCCCTTCTCTGCGCGCGTTTTTGAGCAGCGATATGCTACTGCCGCCTATGTCTACGTATCCGAAATCAAAGCCGTGCTCTCTCATGATATCCGCGATAAGATCTGCGCAATATCCCTTTCCGATGCCGCTCAGATCGAGCGTCTGAGTATAAGTTTCGCCGTCGACGACAACGGTGCTTGCGCTCTTTTTTACGTAATACGTTCCGTCTTTTTCATAAATTACCGTCTCTGAAAAATCCGAAAGAGAGAGAAACGCGTCCACGTATTCTTCTGAAGGAAGTTCTTTTTTATAATCTTCTCTGTCGTAAGGCTTTTCGGGAATATAGTCCTTTTCGCTGAAACGGGGAGAAAAACCCCACAGATCGACTGAAAGCGCTAAAGCGGGGTTAAACGCTCCGTCCGTCTCCTTATATACCTGCTTAGCAAGGATAAGCGCTTCGTAAGTTATAGCGTCTACGGTCAGGATCTCCCCTGCCGCAGCTTCGTTGAACGCGCGTATGTCGCTGTTTTCCCCGTCCTGAGAAAGCAGACCTTCCACCTTTTTCAACGACTCTTTTATCTCGCCTTCCCACAGCTCTTTGAGTTCTTCAGCTCTTTCTGCGGGGAGATAACAACTCACCGTAGAGTTCGTATTGAAATAATCGTAAGTCGTATACTGCGCAGCCGTATAATCCGTCACGTCCACTCCGTCCACGACCAGAGAGCAACCGCAAAGAGTTGCAACGAGTACCGCCGACAGCGCTATCGCAATCATCGCTTTCAATCTTTTTTGCGTCATAGATACATTATAACAAACGCGCGCGCCAATTACAACAGTTTAATAAAGCGGTACGCAAAAGCCCGTGCTTTTGTCAACTGTTTTTCATAAAATTTTTCCTACTTTTTTTTGCCGTTACAAAGGGCTGAATATTGATTTTTAGCGCGCGTTATTATATAATGTTTGTAAAGTTCGATTTTAGGTGTTTACGTATGAGAAAGACAGGTTTTGACAGCGCAAAGTATTTATCCATGCAATCCGATTTTATCGCTAAACGCATTAAGCAGTTCGGCGGAAAGCTGTATCTGGAATTCGGCGGCAAACTTTTTGACGATTTCCATGCCAGCAGAGTTCTGCCAGGCTTTGCACCCGATAACAAGATAGTCATGCTTCAGACGCTTAAAGACAAAGCTGAGATAGTCATCGTTATCAACTCAAGAGATATCGCTAAAAACAAGCTGCGCGCAGACCTGGGGATCACCTATGACGAGGACGTATTAAGACTCATCGATATTTTCAGAAGCAAGGATCTGTACGTCGGCAGCGTCGTTCTTTCTCAGTTCAACGAAGAAAATATGCCCGCTAAAGCTTTTCAGTCGAGACTTGAAAGTCTGGGGCTCAAAGTATACCGCCACTATCATATAGAAGGCTACCCGCACAATATACCGCTCATCGTCAGCGACGACGGTTACGGCAAGAACGAATATATCGAGACGACCAGAGAGCTCATCGTCATCACCGCACCGGGTCCCGGAAGCGGCAAAATGGCGACCTGCCTTTCTCAGCTCTACCACGATTACAAGCGAGGCATAAAGGCGGGATATGCAAAATACGAGACTTTCCCGATATGGAACCTGCCTCTCAACCACCCCGTCAACATGGCTTACGAGGCGGCGACCGCAGACCTCAACGACGTCAATATGATAGATCCTTATCATCTTGCGGAGTACAACAAAGTCGCGGTAAATTATAACAGAGACATAGAGATCTTCCCCGTACTCAATGCGCTTTTCGAAAAGCTGATGGGTCACTCCCCCTACAAGTCGCCTACCGATATGGGCGTGAATATGGCGGGATACGCTATATGCGACGACGAGGTATGTTGCGAAGCGAGCAAACAGGAGATCATCCGCCGCTATTTCGCCGCACTGGTCGCAAAGCGCAAGGGCGTGGATCGCGGCGACGAAGCGGGCAAGATATCCCTTATCATGGACAAGCTGGGACTTAAAGTCGAAGACCGCGCGACCGTTCCCGCCGCAAACGCGGTAAAGGAACGTACGGGCGGCCCCGCCGCGGCGATAGAACTTACCGACGGCAGGATAATCACAGGCAAAACGTCCGACCTCTTCGGTTGCTCTTCTGCTATGCTTCTCAACGCGCTTAAAGCGTTGGCAAATATAGACGACGATATAAATCTGCTCTCGCCCGTAGTCGTAGAACCCATTCAAAAGCTCAAAACGGGCGTACTGGGAAGCCGCAACCCCAGGCTTCACACAGACGAAGTGCTGATCGCTCTCTCCATTTCGGCGGCAACCAACGATACCGCAAAAAAAGCTATGGAACAGCTGGATAAACTCAAAGGAGCGCAGGTACACACCACAGTCATTCTCTCCCCCGTCGACGAAACGGTATTCCGCAAACTGGGAGTTGACGTGACCAGCGAACCGATATATTCTACAAAACAGCTTTATCATAAAATAAAATAACAAAAATCATATATACGCTTAAAGGCGCCTGCGGGCGCCTTTTTCGTATTTCACGCAACGACTTACTGCGACAATTCAATACTTTAACAATACTCAAAAGCACAGTCGTATTATTATATCCGCGCATTGCCTGCTTACGCTATTGACGCTTTACGTCCCTTCTGACGACAGTTTTCCTTACGTCTGCCCTGCCCGCTTTCCTGATTTGAAAATTGTTTTAAATAAATTGAGAATTATTCTCATTTTACTTGACAAGCGTTTTTATCTGCTATATAATAGGCTCAGGAGGCAAGAAAAAGCGATGAATTACTCAAGACAACGCGAAACGGTCTTAAGCGTTCTCAGGGCGACGAAAGAACACCCTTCGGCGGAAAATATCTTTCTCGAATGCAAAAAGATATTGCCCAATATCGGACTCGCGACCGTCTACCGCAATCTGGAACAGCTCGTAGCCTCGGGTCAGGTCATCAAGGTGCCCGTAGGTCAGGACAGATACAGATACGACGCAGATATATCGCTTCACTGTCACGGCGCCTGCCCCGTATGCGGCAAGGTCTGGGACGAAGAAATCTCCCCCTCTCTCAACGATGCGCTTCAGTCTGAGTGCGAAAAAAACAACAGCGAAAGTTACTCCCTCACCTTTTTCAGGATTTGCGGAGAATGTAAAGCAAAACAAGAGCAATAATAAATTTAAAATATAAATAAATCAATCATAAAAATCGGAGGATAATAATTATGGCAAAATTTGTATGCACGATATGCGGTTACGTTCACGAGGGCGACAGCGCTCCCGAAAAGTGCCCCGTTTGCGGCGCTCCCGCAAGCAAGTTCGACAAGATGGCTGAGGAAATGGTCTGGGCTGACGAGCACAGAGTCGGCGTTGCTCAGGGTCTCGACGAAGAAGTCGTTCAGGGTCTCAGAGAGAACTTCAACGGCGAATGCGCTGAGGTCGGTATGTACCTCGCTATGAGCAGACAGGCAGAAAGAGAAGGCTATCCCGAAATCGCGGAAGCTTACAAGAGATACGCTTTCGAAGAAGCTGAACACGCTGCTAAGTTTGCAGAGCTCCTCGGCGAAGTTTTGACGAACGACACCAAAAAGAACGTTAAAATGCGTATGGAAGCTGAAAACGGAGCTTGCAGCGGCAAGATGAAGCTGGCTAAACGCGCTAAAGAGCTGGGCTACGACGCTGTACACGACACCGTTCACGAAATGGCTAAGGACGAAGCGAGACACGGTTGCGGTTTCAAGGGACTTTACGACCGCTTCTTCAAGTAAGACAACAAGCTATCTATATATTGCAAGATCCCCTCGCCGTTATGGCGAGGGGTTTCTTTTTATGCAACGAAAATCGAATAATAAAAGCTCCGCCGTTCAAGGCAGAGCTTTTTTACATTTAAGCGAATATATTTGAAAAATTCAGTCTTTTGCCGCGCTTTCGAAAAGCAATACTGTATTGTTGGCTATCTTTGCGCCCTCATTAAAGACGTTGCCGCTCAGAAGGTCTTTTATCTCCGTCTTAATATTAAGCGCCTTTGCCGCGCCCGAAGTATTTACCGCAACGACGACTTTTTTCTCTTTCGCGCGACGCTCGAGATAAACTATACCGCCCGATTCGTAAAGTCTGGTACTTCCCGTCACCTGGCTTCTGAATTTCTTGCGCAGCTCGCCGAGTTTCTTGTAGTGCCCGAGTATCTCCGTATCCTGGTTGTTCCAGTTCATCGGTCTTCTGCAAAGCGGATCTTCGTACCCCTGCATTCCCGATTCGTCGCCGTAATATATAGACGGGATACCGGGCAGGAAGAATTGCAGCGTAGACGCGATCTTAAGCCTTGCCTTAGCGGTAGTAAGGATATCTCCTTCCAGCACGACCTGTGCCCTGCCGAATTTATCCAGACCTTTAATGTTGTAATCGCTGAGCCTGTTGAGCACTCTGACCGTATCGTGAGAACCGACAAGAGTCATCGTACAATCCAGCGATTTTTTGGGATAATTCTCTGTTATCGTATTGACCGCTTCAACGAACGCGCGAGGTCTTCCGCCTCTCGCGAGACTTATCACAGCGTCCTTGAACGGATAATTCATAACGCCGTCCAGCTCTTTTCCCAGAAGGTAATGCCTTCTTTTCGAGTAGCTTATCTTATTGGAAGCGTCCTCCCAGACTTCGCCGATAAGCAGCTTCTTTTCGCTTACCGACTTGACGGCGATCCTGATTTGCTGAACGAATTCTTCGGGAAGCTCGTCCACTACGTCCAGTCTCCACGCGCTGACGCCCAGTCTCGACCATTTGTCTATGACACCGTCTTTGCCGAAAATGAGATTGCGGTAACCTTCTGCCTTCTTATTAACCGTCGGACATACGGTGACCCCCCACCAGCAACGGTATTCGTCGGGATAGTTTATAAAATCGTACCATTTATAATAAGGCGACTGCTTAGACTGATACGCTCCTAAGCTGTCGTAGGTGCCGAACTTATTGAAATACAGACTGTCCGCGCCCGTATGATTGAACACGCCGTCCAGCATTATGTATATGCCCTTGCGCTTTGCCTTGTCTATAAGCTCTTTGAATTTTTCTTCGTTGCCGAGAAGAGGATCCAGCTCAAGATAGTTGCCGGTATCGTAACGGTGATTGGACGAAGATCTGAAGATCGGCGAAAGATAGATGACCGTAACGCCGAGGGATTTCAGATAAGGCAGCTTATCGATAATGCCCTGAAAGTTGCCGCCGTAAAAATCGTTGGCGCGGTAAACGCCGTCAGCGTCTTTCAAAGTAAGAGGCTCGTCCCAGTTCTTGTATACGGAATGAGTGGACGTATCCACGCCCGCGTCGTTTCCTTTGCAGAACCTGTCGACGAAAATATGGTAAATTATCCCGCCCTTGAAGCGTTCGGGAGTCTCGTAATCTTTTGAATAAACGGTAAGCTGAAATTGACCTTTAGTGCGCGGATTCAGGTATTCAATATGCCCTTCTTCGCTGAATATCTCGAATTTATACCAATAAAGCCCCGCCTTGGGAGCATTTATCCTGACGTGGAATCTGCTGGTATTCTCATCGCTTTTTCCCGCGTATTCCAAAGGGTAACGCGTTGCGATGCCCGTGGCGTCGTCAGTCAGCGTCAGGACGACGCAATTTATAAAAACGCCGTCCTGAGCATAAGTATTGAAATCTAATCTGGAGCCTTCTTGAACTGCCCCGAAAGGTCGCTTGCAGTCTTTTGAGCGGCTGTCAAAATAAAATTGCATTATTTCTTAGTCGTTTTGCTTTCCTTTACGGGTTTGAGGTTCCATATTCTGGTCGCGTATTCCTTTACGCTTCTGTCGGAGGAGAAGAATCCCGCGTTTGCGGTATTCATGAGGGACATTCTCGCCCATCTCTCCTTATCGCCGTACGCCTTATCCAGTCTGTCGTGCGCGTCGCAGTAGGATTGGAAGTCCGCAAGCACTTTATAGTGATCCGCGTTTCCGCCGCCGCCTACGGTAAGGCTGTCCGCGATCTCGCCGAAGTTGACGCCCGCGATGCCGTGTCTGAGACCGTCTATGACCGCCTTGATACGCGCGTTGTTGTTGTAGTATCTGGTCGGTTCATAGCCGTTTCTGCACAGCTCCTCTATCTCGCTGGCGAGAAGACCGAATATGAATATATTCTCGTCGCCTACTCTTTCGTGTATCTCGATGTTAGCGCCGTCCATCGTACCTATCGTGACCGCGCCGTTTATCATGAACTTCATGTTGCCGGTACCCGAAGCTTCCTTACCCGCGATGGATATCTGCTCAGAAACGTCGGAAGCGGGCATTATCTTTTCCGCAAGAGTCACGCGGTAGTTTTCAAGGAAGATGACCTTGATCTTGTCGTTGACCTCGGGGTCGTTGTTGATAAGAGTACCCAGCGAATAGATAAGACGGATGATCTGCTTAGCCATATAATAGCTGGAAGCCGCCTTCGCGCCGAATATGAAAGTCCTGGGATTCATCTGAATTGAGGGGTTTCTCTTTATCGTATAGTAGAGGTCGAGGATATGCAGAGCGTTGAGAAGCTGTCTCTTATACTCGTGCAGACGCTTTACCTGTACGTCGAATATAGAGTCGGGATCGATAGAAACGCCCGTCGTCTCCTTAACGAAATTAGAGAAATCCACCTTATTAGCGCGCTTTATTTCGAGCCACTTGTCGAGAACGTCTCTCTTTCCTTTGAACTGTTCCAGCTTCTTGAGTTCGTCCGCGTCCTTGAGGAAGGAATCTCCGATAAGTTCGGTGATGAAAGAAGAGAGCCTTGGGTTGGCCTGGCACAGCCATCTGCGGTAAGTGATACCGTTGGTGACGTTGGTGAATACGCCCGGGTTCATCTTGTAGTAATCGTTGAACACATCGTTTTTGAGTATCTCGCTGTGCAGCTCTGAAACGCCGTTTACCGTATGCGAAGCCGCGAGACACAGATTAGCCATCTTTATCTGGTTGTGAGAAAGGATAGCGTTGTAAGCGACCTTGTTCCAGTCGTTGGGATAGAACTCCCACAGCTTATTGCAGAATCTCTGGTTGATCTCGCCTATTATCTGGTAGATACGCGGCAAAAGTTGTTTAAAGAGGTTTTCAGGCCACTTTTCGAGCGCTTCCGCCATGACCGTATGGTTGGTGTACGAAATAGTACGCGTAACGATATCCCACGCCTTGTCCCACGAATAACCGTACTCGTCGAGGAGAAGTCTCATAAGTTCGGGTATACAGAGGGTCGGGTGCGTATCGTTGATATGGATAGCGACCTTATCGGGGAGCGAATCCAGCGTGCCGTAGTCTCTTAAATGAGTCTTGAAAATAGACTGGATAGAGGCGGAAACGAAGAAATACTGCTGCTTAAGTCTCAGCATCTTTCCTTCCGTGTGATGGTCTGCGGGGTAAAGCACCTTTGTAATGCTCTCCGCAAGCGCCTTGTTTTCAAGCGATTTTACGTATTCGCCCTGAGCGAAAAGCTGCATATCGAAATCGACGGGAGCTTTTGCCGTCCACAGGCGCAGCTTGTTGACCGCGTCCACGTTGTAACCGCTTATATTCATATCGTACGGCACCGCCTGAATGGTGTCGCAATCGTGATAATCGATGTAAAGTCTGCCGTTGTCCCAGCGCTGGCTCACGCTGCCGCCGAATCTTACCTCAAAGGTATCTTCTACTCTCGGAGAAAGCCATACGTCGCCTTCGTTGAGCCATTCGTCGGGCATTTCGAGCTGCCAGCCGTCTGATATCTTCTGTTTGAAAATACCGTAGTCGTATCTTATCGAGAAGCCGCTGGCAACGTAATTGAGGTTGGTCAGCGATTCCATATAAGCGGCTGCAAGTCTGCCGAGACCGCCGTTGCCGAGACCCGCGTCGGGTTCGATAGCGTAAAGGTCTGTAAGGTTAAAGCCGTAATGCTCCACCGCCTTAGCGAAAGTGTCGGTCAAGCCCAGATTGAAAAGGTGGTTCTTGAGCGATCTGCCGAGGAGAAATTCCATCGACATATAGTAGACCTGTTTGGTCTTCTGCTCTTTTCTTCTTCTTTTAAAGTCAAGTCTTTTTTCGGTCAATATGTCTCTTACCGTCATACATACTGCACGGTAAGCCTGCGCGGGACTTGCGTCCGCGAGCGGTTTGCCGAAATAGGTCTGAGATTTCATTTCCAGAATCTCTTCGATTTTCTTTGTATTAAGTTTTTGTTCCATATATTCTCCGTTTAAAAAACCTTGTAAAGGCTTGCCTTTGAGACAAGCCTTTTATTTATCGCACAATAACTGTATTATAAACTAAATTTTGCCTTTTGTATAGCAAATGATACCCGCTGATGGGTCGTTTTACAGATTTTCGTACAGCGCGATGTACTGCTTGCAGATATTGTTCCAGGAGAAATCCTGGCTCATAGCGTTCTGCACCAGCTGCTTCCAGTCGTCCTTATAATCGTAGTACAGTCCCACCGCTCTTTCGATCGCGTAAAGCATATCATGAGCGTTGTAGGAATAGAAAGTAAATCCCGTTCCCTGCTTGGTCACGCCGTTGTAAGGAACGACGGTGTCCTTGAGACCGCCCGTCTCTCTTACGATCGGGATAGTGCCGTATCTCATCGAGATCATCTGACTTAAACCGCACGGCTCGAACTTGCTGGGCATAAGGAAGATATCCGCGCCCGCATATATCTTGCTGGCGAGATCGCCCGAGAAGCCGAGGACTGCGCGCAGTTTGTCGGGGAAACGCTTCTGCATGTCTTTGAGAAGGGATTCGTATTTCCAGTCGCCGCTGCCCAGCACGACCATCTGAACGCCTTTGGAAAGTATCTCTTCGAATACGTTAGCGATAAGCTCCATACCCTTCTGTTCGGTAAGTCTGGTGACCATGCCGATGACGGGGACGTTGGGATTCTGATCGAGGTTGAGCATCTGCTGCAAGCCCTTCTTGTTCGCCGCTTTGTCCGCGACGGTGTTCTTATCGTAATTCTTGAACAGCGCCTTATCGGTAGCGGGATCGTTGGTTTCGACGTCTATGCCGTTGATTATACCCGAAAGCTTATACTTTCTCGCGCCGAGGATATCCTGCAAGCCGAAGCTGTAATAACTGTTCAGAATCTCGTTCGCATAAGTGGGCGAAACGGTGGTGACCTTATTGGAGCACTCTATCGCGCCCTTCATGAAGTTCACGCAGTTCTGATACTGGACGAGAGACTTCTTGTCCGCGGGAAGTCCGAGGATATCGTCGCATATCTCGTTGCCGTACTTGCCCTGGAACTGGATATTGTGTATCGTGAACACGGTACGCGCGTTCTTGCAATAGGGCACGTTGCGGTAGTACACGTCGAGGTATACAGGGGTAAGACCCGTATGCCAGTCGTGGCAATGGATGATATCGGGCGTAAAGTTCATTATCGGCAATGCTTCGAGAGCCGCCTTCGAGAAGAAAGCGAACCTTTCCGCGTCGTCGTAATGGCCGTAAATGCCGTTTCTCTTGAAATAATATTCGTTGTCGAGGAAATAATAGGTCACGCCGTCGTATTTCTGAGTGAACACGCCGCAATACTGATATCTCCATGCCAGGGATACGTAGCAGCAACCCAGGTACTGCATAGTCGTTCTGAACTTATCGGGGATATTGAAATAAAGCGGAAGCACCACTCTTACGTCGTAGCCTTTTTTTACGAGAGCCTTGGGGAGCGCCGCCGCGACGTCTCCGAGACCGCCCGTCTTTACGTACGGCAAAGCTTCTGCCGCGACGAAAAGTATTCTCTTCTTATACTGTTTTTCAGCGGGTGCGACGTCGACTTTCTCTTCTGCCGCCTTTACAGCGTCGGCGATCTTTTCGCCCGCCTTGCTTGCGACCGCTTTTTCTGCGGCCTTTTCGGCTTTTTCGGCTACTTTGTCTACCGCCTTTTCGACCTTATCCGCAACCTTTGCGACGGTCTCTTTGACAACCTTTTCCGCTTTAGCCGCTTTTTCGCTCTTAGCGGGCTTTTCAGCCTTTTTCTCCTCGATCTTCTTCACTGCGGGAGCAGCCTTTTCTTCGACTTTCTTTACGGCTTCTGAGACCTTTTTCTCTGTCTTAGCCGCGAGCTTTTCAGCCTTTTCTCCCGCCTTTCCGACGACCTCTTCCACCTTTTCGACAACCTTTGCAGCCGTCTCTTTCGCCTTTTCCTTAACAGGTTTCTTCTCGCTCTTCGCGGGAGCGACGTCAGTTGCGACTACGGGTTTTTTTTCAACTGCCGCAGGCTTTTTTGTCTGAGCTTTTTTAGCCATTCTTGTCTCTCCTGTTTATTTAGATTGTTATACTACTTTGTTTTTGACAATTACGACGGGATAATTCTGAGATCCGCTTATCGTCTTGTCTTCTGTAACGGTAACGTCTTTGTCCGTTATAGTGTATTTAAGTTCGGAATACTTCATGATATGGCCGTTTTCCATAACTATCGAATTGGATATCACCGCGCCTTCTTCTACTACGACGCCACGGAAAAGTATGCTGTTTTCGACCTTGCCCGCAATGTCGCAGCCGTCGGCGATTAGCGAATTCTTGACCTCCGCATCCTCTCTGTAACGGGTCGGAACGCTGTCTTTGACCTTCGTGAATATCTTGCCGTAACGGTAGAACAGGTCGTTTCTGACGGCGGGTTCGAGAATTCTCATGCTCTCGGTGTAATAGGATTTTACGTCGTCGATTATCGCCGCGTAACCGTCTACGTGGTAGCAATATATCGACAGCGTATCCGCTTTTTGCTGGATTATGTTCTTTTCGAAATCGAGGTTTCCTCTCTCGTAAGAATCGGTGATAAGGCTCATCAGCAGGTTTTTCTTGATGAGGTATATATTGAGTCCCACTTCGCACTGCTCTTCGGAAGCGTTGGAAGTAAGTCTTACTCCCGTGACCCTGCCCGTGAAATCCTTATCCACTAAAACTCTCTTCGAAGAGGTCGGATGCGACGTATAAGTCAGCATCGTGATATCCGCGCCGTTGGAAACGTGCTGATTGTAGACGTCCTCGAAATCGATATTGGAAGCTATGTTGCTGTTGGTGACGATCACGTATTCTTCGCTGGCTCTCTCCATATAGTCGAGTATGCCGTACATGGCTTCTATCTTGCCTTTGAACATACTGCGGGAGGTATTGGAAGAATAGGGTGAGAATATCGCGATACCGCTGTTCTTGCGGTTGAGATCCCAGTCACGACCCATTCTGAGGTGGTCGGTCAGCGAGGAATAGTTGCTTCTCGTCACGATGCCGATCGTCGTTATATTGCTGTTGACGAGGTTGGACAGCGTGAAGTCTATGAAACGGTACCTGCCGCAGAACGGAAGGGACGCCGTCGTCCTGTGAATAGTGAGTTCGTTGAGTTTGGTTTCGTTATCGCTTGCGAAAACTATACTCATTATAAGATTGTTCATACTTTCCTCCCTTAATCGACCATTGCTTTGACGGGAACTATCTGACCCGCTTTGACCTGAGCGCCCGGTCCGACGACGGTTATCTGCCATTCGCCCTTGACCATACCCGTCTGGGTATCGCCGACCTTAGCGTTCTCTCCGATGACGGCTTCGTTGCCGACGATCGCGTATCTGATCTGAGCGCCCGCTTTGATGACCGCGCCCGGCATTATCGTGCTGTCTTCGATGAGCGCGCCTTCTTCGATCTTGACGCCAGAAGATATAACGCTGTTCTTTACGATGCCGTCTATCTCGCAACCTTCGGTAACGAGAGAATTGACGACTTCTGCGTGATCGCCCATGAAATGAGGAGGCTCAGCGGCGTTTCTCGCATATATCTTCCAGCTGCTGTCATCCAGGCGGAGTCCGCTCTTCTTGTCGAGAAGATCCATGTTCGCTTCCCAGAGACTGGATATGGTACCGACGTCCTTCCAGTAGCCTTCGAATCTGTAAGCGAAAAGCTTCTGCCCGTCTTTGAGCATATTGGGGATTATGTTCTTGCCGAAGTCGTTGCTGCTCTTTTCGTCGGCTTCGTCCTCGATAAGATATTTCTTGAGTTCTTTCCAGTTGAAGATATATATGCCCATCGAAGCGTTGGTGCTCTTCGGGTTCTTCGGCTTTTCCTCGAATTCGTAAACGGAGCCGTCGGGATTTGTGTTCATGATACCGAAACGCGACGCCTCTTCTATGCTTACGTTGATGACCGCTATCGTGCAGTCCGCGCCCTTTTTCTTGTGGAAATCGAGCATTTCGGAATAGTCCATCTTATATATGTGGTCGCCCGAAAGCACGAGTACGTATTCGGGTGAGAATTTGTCGATGAATTCGATATTCTGATATATCGCGTTCGCGGTGCCCTTATACCAGTCGGATTTTGCGCTCTTCATATAGGGGGGTAGAACGAACACGCCGCCGTTGAGCCTGTCCAGGTCCCACGGCTGACCGTTGCCGATATACTGGTTGAGCGCGAAAGGTCTGTACTGGGTCAGCACGCCGATCGTGTCGATGTTCGAGTTTATGCAGTTTGACAGCGGAAAGTCGATTATCCTGTACTTTCCTCCGAAAGATACCGCCGGCTTTGCGAGATTTGCGGTCAGGCTGTAAAGTCTCGTACCCTGTCCGCCCGCAAGAAGCATAGCTACACACTCTTTTTTGTTGGAATACATATTCTCCTCCTCATCAGATATGTCGCGGGAGTTTGTCCGCCCGCAGTTAGTTTATTTCATTTTGAGGTCTTTTCGACCTTTTTCTTCCTCTTTTTGGCTTTTCCCGCTTTCAGATATACGACGCTGTTGGGAGCGACGTCTACGCTGATATATTGGTCATAGCCGTGCATCGCGCCTTCGTAAGGCTCGTATTTCAGCACGCTCGAATTGCCGCCGTACTTGGGCGAATTGCTGTCCAGCACGACGTCGTAGTACTTGAACTCAGGCACGCCTAAGCAGTAATTCTGACGCCTTACGGGGCTGAAATTGATTATCGCTACGGTATATTCCCCGTCTTTCGCGTCGCGCCTGAACGCGACGATATTCTGAGTATTGTCGTCGACGCATATCCACTTGAAACCGTCGTAGCTGCAATCCTCTTCGTACATTTCCTTGTGAGCAAGGTAGTATGCGTTAAGATCCTTTACGAAAGCGTGCAGGTTGCGGTGGCTGTCGTAGTCGAGAAGGAACCAGTCGAGCTGTTTTTTATAGTCCCACTCTATGAACTGACCGAACTCCGCACCCATGAACAGAAGCTTTTTGCCGGGGTGAGCCATCATATATCCGAGGAACGCCTTGTCTCCGTCGAATTTCTCGTTATACTCTCCCGGCATCTTGTTCAGAAGCGATCTCTTGCCGTGAACGACCTCGTCGTGAGATATCGGCAGAACGTAATTTTCAGAGAACGCATAGGTTATCGAGAAAGTTATCTTGTCGTGCATGTCCTTGCGGAAGAACGGGTTGGCGGATACGTAACAGAGTATGTCGTTCATCCAGCCCATATTCCACTTGAAATTAAATCCGAGACCCCCGTCGTACGCGGGCTTTGTGACCATCGGGAAAGCGGTGGATTCCTCCGCTATCATCAGAAGTCCGGGGTGCTTGGAAAGCAGCTCGGTATTAAGCTGTTTTATGAAATCTATGGCTTCTAAGTTGTAATTGCCGCCGAAAGCGTTGGCGCGCCATGCGCCGTCTCTTCTGCCGTAATCGAGATAAAGCATACTGGCGACCGCGTCCATTCTTATGCCGTCCACGTGGAATTCGTTGACCCAGTAGCTGGCAGAAGATATCAAAAAGCTTCTCACCTCAGTCTTGCCGTAGTCGAACACGCGGGTGCCCCACTCTTTATGCTCTTTTTTAAGTTCGTCTGAATATTCGTAAAGCGGCTCCCCGTCAAACTCGTAAAGACCGTGCACGTCCTTGGGGAAATGCGCGACGACCCAGTCGAGAATGACGCCTATGCCGCTTTTATGCATCTTGTCGACGAAATACCTGAAATCGTCGGGCGTGCCGTAACGCGAAGTAGGCGCATACATGCCCGTCACCTGGTAGCCCCAGCTGCCGTCGAAAGGATATTCTGTAACGGGCAGTATCTCGACGTGAGTATAGCCCATCTTCTTAACGTATTCGCTGAGTTCGTCCGCTATCTTGCGGTAATTGTAAATATTCCCGTCCTCATACCTGCGCCAGCTGCCGAGATGCACCTCGTAGATATTCATCGGCGAGTGATACGGGTCGTATTTCTTCTTGGAATCCTGCCATTTGGAGTCGCCCCATACGTAGGAGCTTTCGAACAGTTTGGAAGCGTTGGCGGGAGCGGTCTCAGCATGAGTAGCGAACGGGTCGCATTTCATCAGGATATCGCCGCTTTTGGTCTGAATGCTGAATTTATAAGCTGCGTAATTTTCAAGTCCTTCGATCGTGCATTCCCAGATATCGCCTTCCCTCTTCATCGGGTTGACGTCTCTGTCCCACTTATTGAAATCTCCGACCACGCTTACGCTTTTCGCGTGCGGCGCCCAGACCCTGAAAGTCCATACGTTCACTTTGCCTTTCTTTTTGCACGACGGGCAGAAAAGCTTGTACGCTTCGTAATTCGTACCTTCGTGGAAAAGGTAAACGGGCAAGCTGAGTTCTTTCATTTCAGATCTTTCTACCATACAGACTTCCTCTTTGTATTTACTTGTAATTATTATAGCATATTGTATTCAGCGTTTTCAATATGCAATCTGAACTTTTTTGTCCGATTTTCCGCTTTTATGCGGCAAAAGAAACACTAAAAGAGCGGCGTTTCCGCAAAAAAGCTCATTTTATAATCTTTCGATGTTTTCGGGATAAGAAAGTCCCGTCTTTTTTCTGCATTCGTCCATGATATTCATCACATCAACAGTATCCTTTCCGGTCATGAATACGCACTCGGTCTCGCCCCTTCTCACGCTGTCGGCAAACGCGTCGAATTCGTAAATGTAGCCTTTGTTTCCTTTTATAACGCGCTTTACGCTCCCGTCCTCGCCGTACACGGTCGCCTTTTTCGGACGACTGTAATTGGGAATGATTATCTTCCCGTTCTCTCCTTCTATGACGCCCGTAAAACTTTTGAGTCCTTCAAGCGTGCACGTAAGCGAACATATCGCGCCGCACGCGTATTTAAGCAGGATATCGTCGTTCATATCTATCCCGTTTTCGAGTTTCGCGCGACATTCTACGACGTCGGGAACGCCGAGGAGCATGTGCGAAAAAGATATCGGATAAACGCCCACGTCAAGCAGCGCTCCGCCCGCGTATTCGGGTTTGAACAGCCTGTCCGACAAAAACGGTTTGACCCACGTCGCAGGGGTGGAAAATCCGCCGCGAAAACTCTTTATCTCCCCTATTTCCCCTCTTTCAACCGCCTCTGCGACCTCGAGGACTACGGGCTGAAATCTCGTCCACATGGCTTCGCAGACAAGGACTTTTTTCTCTTTTGCGAGAGTAAAAACCCTCTCCGCCTGCGCCGCGTTTACGGTAAAAGCCTTTTCTGCAAACGCGGGTTTTCCCGCATTTATACACGCGATAAGATTGCTGTAATGAACGGAATGAGGCGTCGCGATATATACCGCGTCGACGTCCTTGTCGCTCAACATTTCTTCGAGATCGGAATAACATTTCGCGCCGTACTTTTTCGCGAATTTATGCGCGCGCTCGTAAGTACGGGAATACACCGCGGCTATCTCGTGCCTGCCGCTTTTTACTATCTCTTTGCATACGACTTTGGCGATCATGCCCGTACCTATAACGCCCCAACGGAATTTTTTCATATTTTTCTCCTTCTCTCACATTTTATCATAATAAATCGCGCCTTTCAATACAGCGCTTGATATACTTACTGAGAAATTTCACTTTCCGACTGTCGTCGTATACCAGACCAGAATAATACAAACCAGCCCTGAGGCGCGCCTTTTGTGTGTTTTTTAACGATTCTCCCTTGAAAATATTATAAT
>DVNX01000036.1 GCA_018714045.1 Candidatus Ornithoclostridium faecavium | reverse complement strand
AACCCGCGACAGCCGATCAATGCTACCGCCACGCGGGCGACAGCCGACTAATGCCCCCGTCACACGGGGACAAGGCATTTAACACAGTAGCTACGTAAATTTGCCGCTTTAAACCTTGTTCGTATTATTCTGGTCTGGTATGATAAGCCTCAGTTCAAAACCTTTACTCGTACTTTTTCTCTGACACGCGACTTTATAATTCGTTAATTCACAAGCGCTTGAATCGCGTTTCGCTCCCGTCTTGTACACGTCCGTCCAAACGGTTTCGGCCTAGAAAACCCGAACGTATTTCAAGATGAAAGAACTCGATCGTCAGCGATACGGCATGCTTGTTTTCAATCAAATAAAAGTTTAGTCAAACAGGCATTGTTTTCTTCATATTTTTGCTTTTATAACCCGTGCGACATTGATAATAATTGATATTACTTAAATTCAGCAAGGCAAACGACGCTCAGACGCGCTGAAACGCGCCGTCCTCCAGAGACGCACGACGAGTCATCTGTTAAAAGTGCAAAAAACCGACCCGATTATCAAGATATAACCCTTGCGACATTAATAATACTAATTAATACTACAATTATACGCCTCGATAAACCTCAAAACGTCGTCGGATTTTTGCAAAAAAATTGCATTCTTTCAAGCACTAACAACGTTTAGCTCAAATCGACAAAAAACAAGTTACGGAGACTCAAAAAAACAAAATCCCGTCTAAAGCGAAATCGCGGGAGCGGTTTAATCTCAATCAACTACGGTCTGCATCTGTATCCGAGCCTCGCCGTAAGCAGCGTCAATTTGTACAGCCCTTCCTTTCTCCCGACCGATAACTATTAGCCCTTTATCCAGCTCATACCGCAATATGCGCCCGTAAGCAATTCAGCCGCATGCGCTTCGTCTGACAGTTCTTCCGACGCTACGTAGGACACCGAACCTTCGTAATTAAAAACAGCCCACCCTTCATTGTCTTCGAATAAAACCTCACGCAGGGACGAACAACCGTAAAACGCATTCGCTCCTATTTCGGTAATGCCGTCAGAAATAATTACGTAAGACAAATTATAATAATTCGAAAATTGTCCGTCGTATATTTTATTGCCCCCGCAAATCTCTATCTCTTTCAGCTCTCTTGACGGTATATGCCCATAGACGCACGAAGGCGCGATGACCCGACTTATTTTTACGCACCCGTAAAACGCTCCCTCTCCGATTTCAATAAGATTGCGCGCCGAAACCGCCGCCAGGTTTTCGCACCCGTAAAACGCGTTTGTTCCTACAGAGGATATCCCGTCCATAACGACGGTGATGAGAGACCTGCATTCCGAAAACGTTTCATCATTGATTTTTCCGCTTCCGACAACTGCGACCTCCTCAAGAAACGTGACGTCTACATGCTCTATCGCCGCGACAGGCAGTATTGCGCTGACAACAGGACAGCCGTCAAACGCATTTTTCCCGATCTCGAGCAGCGCTTCGCTCAGATACAGCGTCGTCAGCCCCGCACATCCTTCGAAAGCAGATTGCGATATCTCCGTTACATTATCCGACATTACAACGCTTTCGAGAAAGGGATTGTCACAAAATATGTATGAAGGTATACTTTCCACGTCGTCGCCAAACCCGACGGTCATACCGCCGCTTTCAGATCCCGAGTTTAGAAATATACCGTCATCACGCCCGAGATCGCTCTTAGACGCAACGTTCCAGAATACGAATTCGAGAGCTACGCAGTCCCGAAAGGCTCCTGCGCCAACCGCAGTGTCCTCGCCGTACAAACTTATATCCGTGATCCCGACGCATGCGGCAAAAGCATCTGCGCCGATTACAGCTACGCTCGCGGGAATATACACGCTCGTTAAATTTGTAAGACGCTCAAACGCACCGTCGGCTATACCTCTCGTCCCGTCGGGCAACGAGAGTTCTCCGCAAAGCCCGTCGCAAGCAACCGCCCAGCCGTCCAGATAAAACACTCCGTTTACGGTCACAGCAGCGGAAAGATATCCTTTCATCGCGCCTTTACATATCTTAGCAACGCTCTCTGGCACAGTCGCTTCCTCGAGAAACGGAAATTCGTTTGACGCATCGCTCAGAACGGTTTTGCCTTGTTCGAAAATTACCGCCGTGACCTTTGCGGTTTTTTCTCCCGCATATACCTCAAAGAGATTTGACGGAAGTTCTCCGTTTTCTGCTATCGTCAGCGTTATGCCGTCTCCGTCCGCCCCTGCGCCGTAAAAAACACGGGCGTCGCCTGCGATTTCCACATTCGCAAGAGGTGAAGCGAAATATATTCTCTCAAGTCCGACGCATTCCGCAAACGCATATTCGCCCCAGTCGGAAACGCTTCCGCATATCGACAATTCCGTCATAGCCGAGCAGCCGTAGAACGCCCGCGCTCCGATCTCCGCCACGTCGTGCGGTATCGAAACAGAAATAAGAGACTTGCACCCTTCGAAAGTCTTTTCAGATATCGTTTTTACGGACAACGGTATGTTTACGCGTTCAAGCGATCTGCAGCCGTAAAAAGCGCCTTGACCTATTGTCGTCGTTTTATCGGGCAATAAAATTTCACAAAGTTTTTGACAGTTTGAAAAAGCGTAATTGCCTACGGCATTAAGATTTTCTCCGAACGTTACGGTTTTAAGCGCCGTACATTGCGAAAAAGCCTCGTCTCCCAAATAAAAAACGTCGCCGAGAACAACCTCTTCAAGCGACGCGCAACCGTAAAACGCTCTGACTCCCAGCGACCTTACGCTTTCCGGGATATTTACCGTTCTCAGAGCGGTACACCCTTCAAAAGCGTTGCTGCCTATGTGCTCCACGGTATCGGGCAATGTAACTTTTTCAAGCGACAAACGGTCTTTGAACGCCTCGTCTGCAATCGCCGTAACGGCAAGTCCTTGGTGTTTTTCGGGAATATTCACCTCGCTCACGCCTTCGGCGCACGCACAGACCTCACAGGAATTTCCGTCCGCAGAAAGTCTGAACCCGAGCGCGAACTCATAATCCGCGTTGACAGTGACGTTCCCGCTCAGAACGTAGTCCTCCCATTTACCGACATAATCGGGCTTCCTTGGCACTTCAGGTTCATCAATACTTTCGTCCCCCGTCTTATACGGCACCTTTGCGACAACGTTACCGTCGGCAATAAACGTAACGGTATACTCGCCCGTAATATATACCGCGTTTACGGTAATATCCGACGCTCCGAGCGTATATTCTTCCCATTCAGCTACGTAGCCGTCCTTTTTCGGTACCTCAGGCTCCTGCAATTCATCGTCTTCTACGGTAAAAGTCAGCGCTCCGACCGTCACTCCGTCCGCAACGAAAGTCGCCACGTATTCGACAGGCACGTATACCGCATATACGATCTTGTCTCCGCCGTCAGTCTCATATTCCTGCCAGCTCCCCGTATATCCTGTTTTCTCCGGAACAGCAGGCTCTTCGACCTTATCTCCGTCAGAACAGTTCTGAACAGAAACTACCTTTCCGTCCGCTATAAAAGTAACTTTGTAATCTGAATTGTTTGTATCCGGATTATCTGAAACGCAAGCTGAAAAGAAACAAGCCGTTAAAGCCAGTACGCATAACGCGACTGACGCGATAAACAATCCCCTTCTCATGATTTTATCCTCTGTAAAAACATCTCACACGCATTAATATAACGCACGATATAAGCTTTAATTGCCGTATTTCAACTAAAGCATATTGTCAATATAATATGCTAACATATGCATAATACACATGTAACTATTTTTTTACATTTTGACCACTTGTCAAATATTTATAATAGTATATCATGTTATTCAATTTAAATCAAATAGCTTAAACGGCAGAAACAGATTTTCGGCTCCACCACGCAAAAAAAACGAGCCTTTCGGTTCGCTTATGGGTGACAGTTGTAAGGAGCGAAGCGACGGAATAGCGAGCCTGCGAGCGTCACTGTTCAGCGCGACGAAGCGAAACTATGAGCCTGCCGCCGTTTTGCGGAGAGTTTTCGCCATGAGGCGAAAGTCGCGGCGATGAAGTTATTACAACTAACCTTACCTGCACCGCCGCGCCGACCTCCTGTTGCGTGCAGACGCACGCAACGGTCGCAACAAGTTCCTCAGCTCCACCACGCATAAAAAAACGAGCCTTACGGCTCGCTTATGCGTGGTTGACTGAGAAGAGTTGTAAGGAGCGAAGCGACGGAATAGCGAGCCTGCGAGCGTCACTGTTCAGCGCGACGAAGCGGAGCTATGAGCCTGCCGCCGTTTCAGGTGGGGCGTTTTTGTTTACATAAGTTGCAAACAAAAACGCCCCACCGCTTACGAGCGGTAAGGCAAAATGGTGGAGCTGAGGAGAGTTGAACTCCTGTCCAAACGAATTCGCGTAACACTTTCTACATACTTATCGGATAATTAAATGTTCCTGATAACCTCTGTCCGCAAAGGTTACTTCGGTAAGTCCCTGAGTGGCGCGACGCAGACCGAGACACTTCTGCGAAGCCCTGTTCCACTTTCCGATGCCGGGTGCGGGGTCGTGGAGCCCCCGTCCGACAGCTATGCGCGATTACGCAGCAATAGCAACTTGCTTATTATTAGCGTTTAATTTTAATTTCCGTTTTTACGAAGCCGAGCCTTCGGTATGCTTATGTTACCCTCTGTCCGCCTGTCGAATCCGGGACAGCCCCATGGATCCTGGGTCTATATTGTATTATGTTTATTTACATTTGTCAACGTCTTATCCTTAAATTATAACTGTAATTTCTGTAAAATATTTCCTTTACACCTTTATTTTACGTTGACGTTGACGGATATTTTGAGTTTTAAATCGTCAAGGTACGTTTTCCCCACGCTCATCTTCCATTCCTCTCCGAATTTACGGTAAAGCTCTTCACCGAGGTGAAAAACGTCCGCGTCATAGTACTTACTGACCTCGAAACAATCGTCTATCGCAGTTATGATCTCAGCGCTTATAGCGAGCTTTTCTTTTTCGCTGATACCGCTGACGGAGCCGTCCTTCGACACGTAATATTTTTCAGAAGGTCTTACCGAAAAATTAAGATCGATAGCGACCTCTTCGTACGAAATCGCGCGCTTTGCACACTCGGTACGCAGGATTATCGCCTCTTTTTCAGTTCCGTCATCGCCGTCGTACGCTATGCTTCCCGCATTGAGCTTTTCAGTCGTATAACTTAGCGCGGCGCTCTGCCGTCTCCCCAGTCTGACGAGATACCCCTCCTTATTTGTGAGCACGACGTGCGATACGTCTAAAAGCTTAGGCTTTTCTCCGTCCGCTCCCTCGCCGAGCAATCCGAACTCGCTTTCCCGCAGGAACACAAGAGGTATACAAGCCGTTTCTCCGACCTTATATATATCCTCAAAATATCCTTTTAAACTCGACGTATTCTGTCCAGCCTCCTTGCGGTTCGACTGCAGGATCTCGGTAAGATGATACGATGCGACTTCGTTTATAGGCATCTGTACGGCGAGTATCTCTTTCGCTTCGCCAGCGCTTGCGACGAGCAAAGTGTTATCCGTGACTATATCGCTTTTGACGAGGAATTCGAGGACGTCCGTCCTGCCGCTTTTCAGAAGCTTATCGCCGAGGATAACCACGTTGGTATGAGCGAAAGAAGCTTTGAGTCCTACGGTATAGGACAGATTCTCAATAGCCTGCTGAACTGTTTTTCCTCGCGCGGTATAAACCACGAAGTCGTTGCCCGCAGAAGCCGAAGCGCTGTTTTTCGGAACGATGACCTGCGCGCTGAGCACCAGATCGCCGTCTTCTATATCTATGCCGGTACCGACGACGATCGCCCTGTCGAGGAGATTTATATTGGACGAAAGTCCGTCAAAAGCCGCAACGACGACAATGACTGTAATGAGTATTATCCACTTTTTCTTAACACGCTTGTTCATACAAAGTCTCCGAAACTTGACCGCGCTTTTTTCCGAAAACGAACGTACATACGAGCGCAATGAGAGGCACGGCGTAATCCGCCGCGATCGTAGCGTATCTGAGCGGACCCGTCATCACGTTGTAAACGGTCTGCTGATTCCCTACGCCGAAGAAAGTCACGACGCCGAGAACGGCGCATAAAATAATTGAAATCACCTTCCTGTCGCCGAAAAAGCAGCGAATACACTCGACTGTCGCGACAGCAAGCAAAGCAAGTTTTACTACAGCTATCAGAAGCCACGCGCATACGACCGTAAAATCCACCGTACCCAGAAGAGTGGACAGTTTATTGAATATGGCAAGCTTGTTGAACGCATTGGCAACAAGCACTCCCCCGCCGCCGTAAACCGCCGTAAAAGCGAGAGCGAGCCCCACCGTGAATATAAGTATAAATATATATGAAATCAACACGGGCACAATATTTTTCTTTTTACCGTTTCGCTTTTTATCTGCTATAGAAAAGAACAGAAGCGGTGAAAAATCCCCGAACCAGGCGAGATATTTATCGCACGCCGCAACGTTTTTCATGCCGTAACTTATCGGCAATACGTTTTTAAGCGTACCTGCGTTTTCCGCGAATATCACATTGAGAACGACTACCGCCGCAACGAACCAGACGACTATCTGTGCTACCCTTGCGAGAGCGTTTCCGCCCTTTACGGTAAGGTACGCAAGCGCAGGTATAAGCCCTGCGAGTATGAGTCTCCAGAGTCCTTCGTCGAAAAGCGTTGTCGAGCAATACGCCGTAGTCTCGCCCGTGAAAAGCGAGAGCTTTGCAAAGCATGTAAATCCCACTACCGCCAGCATAAGTCTCTTGAGAGGTACCTGAGCGGGAAGAGCGCGGATATCGGTACGCGTCGTCACCCCGTAGACGCACGCAAGCGCTATCCCGTCTATAAGGATCATAGTAAGCACTGAAAGCCATGCGTTTCTGCCCGCGACTGCCGCGAGATATTGCGGCAGCATCACTACCTTAAAACTCACCGAAGAAATGAACGCGAGTATCGCGAACTGCCCCGTATATATTTTATCGGAAACCTTATCCCTCATCTTTTAAGCCTCTTTCTGTTTTTTGTCGGTATACTGTACGGTCTTTCGTAAAGCTCAGTTACTCCCGCCTTGAATACAGCGTCGTTCCAGTCTCCCGGGAGCGCGGGAGCAAAGGGGGCGAGGTATGAGGTGCCGTAACTTCTCAGATCGACGAGATGGGCGGTCAGTATTACGCCGCCGAGGATAATCCCGAACAGTCCCAGCACTCCTGCGACCGCAACGAAAATCAGTCTCAGAACACTGCCCGTGTTCACCTCGTCAGGCACGCAGTACAGCCCTATCGTGGAAACGGATATGATAAGTATGGTCGGAGTGGACAAAAGTCCAGCCTTTACCGCAGTCTCGCCGAGAACTATCGCGCCGACGACGGAAAGCGCCATACCCACGTACCTGGGCATTCTTACGCTCGCCTCGCTGAGTATTTCGAATATAAGCAACACCAGCAGCATTTCAAACATAGGAGTAAGCGGAATACCGTAAACCGAGTTCATGATCGTGACCAGAAATTTAAGCGGAAACATCTGGTATTGAAATTCCTGCAGAGCCACGTACGAAGCAGGCAGCAGAACCGCGATAAGCAGCGCCATTATCCTTATAGTCCTTATAAGCGTCGCACGAAAGCTCTTCACGTAATAATCCTCGCTCGCCTGCAAGTGTTCGAGAAGGATAAAAGGAAGCGTCAGCACGACTGGCGAACCGTCGACTATCACGGCGACTCTGCCTTCAAGCATCTTCGCGCAGACGATATCGGGTTTTTCAGACGTGCCTACGCGATCGAAAAGCGACTGACCGCCGTCTTCGAGAAACGCCGCAACGTAGGACGATTCGACTATGCCGTCGATATCTATCGACTTTACCTTTCGGCATATTTCGTCCACGATCTTTTTATCGGCTACGCCCGAGATATATGCGACAGAAACTACGGTATTCGTAAGCCTTCCTACCTTGAAATTGAGAAATCGGAGTTTGGGCGTACGCAGGCGGCGGCGTATCATTACGCAGTTGGCTTTGAAATCCTCTACAAATCCTTCTCTGGGGCCTCTCAGAACGTTGGACACGGGCGGTTCCTGTATCCCTCTCGTCGGATACTTGCGCTCAGAAAATACGAAAGCTCCTTCCCCGCCGTCTATTATCAGCACTATGTCTCCGTCAGCGACGGTCTGCGCCGCTTCTTCAGGCGAATAATTGAGCTTTATCGCAGTCGTCGGACGGGTAGCCGCGTTCAGTCTGTCGATATACGGATATTCGAGCGAGGAAAGCGCCTTGAGCGGAGAAAATATGTTCAGTTCGCAAAGCTCCTTGTCTATAACGCCGTCGATGAAAAACACGCTCGCGCTCCTGCCGGCTACGTCGAAATCCATTCTGATGAGATCGTTCCCGTCCCCGAACGCGCTTTTGACCGCGTCTGAAAATTTTGCGTAATCCGTCTTTTTTTCCATATTTTCGTTGTGCGCATTATAAGCAAATTTATGCGGCATACGCTCAAAGCAAAAACTTCGACAAAATACGCCGCGGTCGGAAATCCTGCGACAAAGCCTCAAAGCTATACTGTGGATATGAAAAAGTTACACAATTACCGCGACGGAGATATTTTCTTATACCTTCTTTCCGTCGTGCCCTTCTTTCTGTGCGCGAACGCGAAAATAGACGAAAACGTGATGGGTCTCGCCCTCGGGCTGTACGTCGCGCTGATATATTGCAGATGCAACTTCTTTTTGATATCCCCTATGTATATAGCGGGATGCGCGCTTGCCGACGCTTCCGTCGTCGGGCTCGTATACGCGATATCTCCCGTCGTTTTCCTGGGATGCGCGAAAGCTCTTCACTACGCTTTCGCAAAGCCGCTGAATATGATAAGCGCGAACGTTTTCGCATGTATCAGCCTTATGCCCGTGTTTATATTCGACCTGGGCGTTCATCAATTGCCGTATGTGCTTACCTCAATAATACTCAATCAGGTATTCTGTTACTGCGCGACTGTGATATGTTACGCGCTTATCGTGCGAGGCGTAAGAAACAAGCTGTCCACAGACGAAATAGCGGGCGGCGCGATCTGTCTTACCGTAACGGCTCTGGGATTGTACAGACTGGACATATTCGGATTTATGCCCTATTTTCTCATTCTCGGCTGGACGGTCATGGCATGCACGCACAGCTTTTCGCTCAGCGCGGGCACTCTGATCTGCTTCGCTATAGGAGCGGGAGGCTCCGCGGCGGCTATAGACCTCAGCGTATGCGCGGCGGCGGTCGCCATGTTAGCCTGCGCGAACGCGTTCAAAAAACTGGGGGTATGGTTTTCTTTCGCCGCCGTAATGCTGGTCGACCTTCTCTCAGGCGTATTCTTCGAAGCCTATACTTACGACCTTCTGCACCCGATAGCGCTCGCGATCGGCGCGGGAGCGTTCGCGATCCTTCCGCGCAAAGTCCGTGCTAAAATGCCCGTATACATAACAGATGACGGCTCAGCGGCTGCCAAACAGATGGTGAAGCATAACCGCAGCGAAGTGTTCGCAAGGCTGACGGGAGTTGCTAAAGTGTTTTACGAAATGGGCGACTGCTTCGGTTACCGTCCCTCGCGGTCGTTCGCAGACAAAAGCCCTGCCGAAACGGTAGCGCGCGAAGTAATGCTCAGAACGTGCGCTTCCTGTCCTTCGAGGGCAAGCTGCCAGGCAGCGCTGGGAAGCGATACGGGAGTACTGTTCGAAGGCGCGGCGTCCATAGCCCTTAGCGGAGGTCGCATATCGGGCGCCGATCTTCCCACTTTCATCAATGCGCGCTGCATAAGGATCCCCGCCCTGCTTTCAAACTGCGTCGAAAGCGTAAGCGATTTCAATAAGCGCAAGGAAAACGAAAAACAATACGAACTTTCCCAACAGATAGTCGCGGAACAGATGTACGGCGTCGGCAGACTGATAAGCGACCTTGCAGACGACGTGAACCGCGGAGTAAATTTTGACGCTACTCTCGAACAAAAACTCGTAGAAGAACTGAGTTATTCCAACATAGTGTGTACGGAAGCGGTCATGTATTCGAAAAACGCGGAATTCTTCCTTAACCTGACCGTACGCGCGGACGACGTTCAGAAAAGAGCTCTCGACGAAATAGTCGACAAGGTTCTGGGATGCCGCATGAAAAGAAAAGGAAGCCCCCAGCCTCTCGGCGGAGGCAAAGCCGCGCTCTCCTTCTGCACCGAACCCAAATACGGCGCGATATACGGAGAAGCAACTGCGCGTAAGGACGGATCGAGCGAAAACGGAGACGTCAAAAGCGTACAGAAGCTGGGGGACGGCAAGCTGTTTTTCGCTGTCTGCGACGGCATGGGAAGCGGCGACGACGCACACGAAGGAAGCTCTGCGACGCTCAACATGGTCGAAAATTTCTATAAAGCCGGTTTTGAAGGAGACAGCGTGCTCAACATGATAAACAGACTTCTGATGCTGAGAAGCAAAGACAGTTTTTCAGCGCTCGACCTGTGCGTGATCGACCTTAAACGCGCGATAGCTCATTTCGTAAAACTGGGCGGAGTCCAGAGTTTCATCAAACGCGCCGACAACGTGGAAATCGTCAATTCGTCAGCCCTTCCGATAGGCATAGTGGAAGAAGCGGTACCGTTCACCGACAACAAACTGCTATCTCCCGGAGACGTAGTAATGCTGGTATCTGACGGAATAGTCGACTCTTTAGGCGCAGACGGTATATCTCTCATCCTCTCCCGCGCGGAGACCGTCGCGCCTCAGGAGCTGTGCGACATAGTTTTAGCACAAGCTACCAAAAGAGGCGCGAAAGACGATTCTACCGCTATTGCCGTAAGGCTGGTATAACTGTTATTGCAAACACGGGCATAAAAAAACGGCGCATCTGCGCCGTTTCCCGTTTCTCACTTATTATCCTATTTCGAACGCTGTCAGCCTGCCCGAGAAATCGAGGGCATAGACCTTATCCCCGCTGACTGCGAGTTTGCTTATTACAGGCGAACCGATATAAAAGCTTTCTCTGAGAGAGCCGTCCTTTTCAACGAGATACACATATCCGTCCGACGCGCCGAACAACAGACCGTCCTTATAAGGCACTACCGAGCTGTCTACGCTCTTACTTCCCTTAGAAGTGTAAGGAGAGGTGAATGCGAGAGCTTCTTTTGTCTCGAAATTCCAGATAAGTTTTCCGTCCGTCAACGAAATTGCTGTCACGCCTTTATTCGCGCTTGTAAAATAACCCACGCCGTTTTCGATATACGGTGCCGACGCAGCGTCGAAATTATATCCCTCAAAATCGAATTTCTTAATTATGTCGCCGCTGTTTTTGTCTATTTTGAATACGGACGATCCTGCCGCAGTCCAGAGCGTATTCCCGTCTGTCGTCGGCGTAGTCGTGCGGTATCTGAGCCCGTCTTTATCGTTGCTCCACGCCTTTTTGCCCGTATTCACGTCGTAAGCGATAAGCTTATCCCAATGAGACCCGACGTATACGTATTTACCGTCAGTCACAATTCTCGAAGCGGCGCTGTAGCCGTTCTTATTTTCGGCAGTCCACAGCACGCTTCCGTTATCTGCCGACAGACACACTATTTTCTGTCCGCCTCCGCAGAATACTCTGCCGCCGCCTGCCGCTATGCCCATTACGGTATCTCTTACAGCGGAAAGGTCTATATCTTTTTTCCAGATAAGCTGTCCCGTAGCGGCGTCGAGTTTGTAAACTATGCCTTCGCTGTCCTGCGCGATCACGACGCCGTCTCCGACGTAAAACGAGTTTTTAACCGAATTTACCGTCGCGTATTCCCATATCTTTTCGCCGCTTTCGGCATCGTAACACAATATGCCGCAATTCTTAGGATATCCGTCGTCTACGGTACCGACGTACACTTTACCGTCAAAAATAACCGGTTCAGCAAACTCGGCATGTTCTCCCGCTTCAGCCGTCCATAAACAGTCCGCGTTCTCTCCTTTGTCGAACGAGTAATAAAGCATATCGGAAGAGACCAGCTCCCCTCCGTTGAAAGTCACTTTGCGTACAACTGCAGGCGAAGAGTCTATACCTCCGCAATCGGGGCGCGAAGTCCCGATATTGAAGATACCGTCCTTCGTTCTGTTCATATAATTGTAATGCCAGTGTCCGAACACCCACGCGACCAGTCCGTGCTCCTTGAGATCGAGCGTATTAAGACCGTATTTGACCGTAAATCCGTTTTCGTCGGGACAGATATCGTGACAGAACACGACGATTTTTTTACCGTCCTCCACGGCTGCCAGATCGTTCGCCATCCAGCGCCAGACCTCCGACTTTGTATATCTCGCCATAACGTCGCCTTTCGCCAGCGAAGCAACTATATAATGCACGTCGCCCACGTCGAAAGAATAATTTACGGGTCCGTAAATGCTTTCGTATAAAGCCTCTCCGTAACCGCCCCAATCGACGAAATCGTGATTGCCTATAACGTAGCGCACGGGCACGCCCATATTTTCGGAATTCATACCTTTGATATGGCTTTTGAGCCCGTCTTCGTAACATATGTCGCCCGTATGTATCAGAAATGCAGGCTGCTGGCTTTCGACTTTCGCCTTCACGTCCTCTATCCAGTCGCCCACGCCCGAAGCGCCGACCTCTGTATCCGATATCTGCAAAAAGCTGTGATCGGTCTGATCGACGTCGAGTTTATCGAGATAAAAGTCGTACCCCTCTCTTTCCTTCCCTGCGTCGATATAAAAATCTTCCGTCCAGTAGCCCGAAGGTATCGTCACGGTGACGAATCTGTCCTTGAGCCAGCCGTCAAGACGGTAATATCCGTTTTCGTCCGTCTTTACGACGTCTCTGCCGTTGGTGACTGCTACGCCTGTAAGCGGCTTACCCGTGCCCGACTCATAGACGTAACCGCTGAATCTGTTATGCTTTACGGCGTAATATATCCCCGTAGCCAAAGCCGCGGCAACCGCCATAACTGCTAACACTATAAGAACTATCGCAACCGTCTTATTTGTTTTTACGTCCACTTTTTCGCCTCCCTTACCTTGTATTAATATTTTAATCCCTTTAAGAGCGACGGTCAACACCAGTTTTTTCACCGAATGTGAGGAATACAATTATCTTGACAATTTTCGTCCGAAATGAGAGAATAATTATACGGAGTCGGAGAAAGACCGTGCATCAGCAAGCCCGAACGGCAACGCGAAAGGCTTGAAAGAAGCGTCGCGGTACTGTCGGAACGGGAGAGCCGAAAACTACAAAATTTCCGTACCCGTGTAGATAATCAACTATTTTAAAGGTCTATTATGCAAAAAAATTATAAGTTCAGTTCTTTTTCGGTCTTTGACGTTCTTCAGAACGACGGCTGCTATACGTCGCAGAGCAGATACCTGTTTTCTCTCGGCTCGGACAAGCTCAAAAGCGTTACCGGCTATGTGGCGAACTCTTCTCCGCATACCAAAGACAGCCAGACGAGACATTTCGCCATCGTGATGAAAGACCTTAAAAACGTTACAGTCGACGGCAACGGTTCAAGAGTACTTTTGACGGACAAAGGCTCTTTCGCATACCTTGAGAACTGCGAAAACGTCACCCTGAAAAACTTTACTTTCGATATCGAGACCCCCTGCTGTCCCGAATTCACCGTAATGAAGACGGGGCTTACGTCCGCAAACGTACAGTTCGCGCCCAATACCCGAGTCGAAAAGATAGACGATTCGACTTTCGATATAAAATGCGGCAATACAAAGATAGCCGTGGACGGCAAAGGCATTACATATATGCGCGCGCTCGACGCCGACCGCAACGCTGTGTTCACAATAGGAAAAGATCCTGCGGATATATTCTCCAAAGTAACAAAACTGGATATACTTTCCGACGACGGAGTGAACCAGACGGTAAAACTTTCATTCAAATCGCTTTGCCCGCTCAAAAACGGCTACTCATACTCTTACCGCACGAATATCCGCGACGAGGCGGGATTCGTATTCGACAACTGCAAAAACGTTACCCTCGACAGCTGCAACGTCAAATATATGCACACTCAGGGTATCGTGGCGCAGTTCTGCGAAAACGTTACGATAGAAAAACTCGACGTCCGTCCCAAGACCTCGCAGAGCGTTGCGTGCACGGGCAATGTGTTCGATTTCTTCGAATGTTCAGGCACGGTATCGGTAAAGAACTGCTATTTCTGCGGTTGTCTGGGCAAGATCGTCAACATGGGCGCGCAGTACGCGAGGATAAACGGCAGACTTGACGACCACACGCTCGCCTGCGCGTATGCAAATGCGAAATATTACGGCATACCCTTCTGCAAGCGCGGCGACGTTCTCGCCGTTACAGAAACCGAAAGTCTGACAGCTTACGGCAGATACAAAGCGGTAAAATGCGCGGTCGATAAAATAAATCCCGACCTTTTCAACGTGACGTTCGAAGGCGAGGTACCGCAGGACGCGGTTGGAAAAGTGCTTGAAAACGAAAGTGCGAACGGCGCAGATCTCATATTCGAAAACAACACTCTTTACGACGTTCCGAACAAGGCTGTCTGCATAAACTCTGCGGGCAACCATACGCTCAGATTCAACAACTTCAAAAAGGTGACAAAAAGCACGATATATATCGGCGGCGACGCTAAATCGGATTTCGTAGCGGGACGCGTGGGCAATATCACGATAGCCGAAAACCGCTTCTCAGACTGCAACTCCCCGATAATCTGCGTTGACCCGACCGTTCCGGAAAACGTATGCGACTTTGCAGAAAGCGTATCGATAAGCGATAACTACTTTACCGAAAGCGAAAAAACTCTTTACGATATAAAGCATACGCGCGAAGTCGAATTCGATTCAAAGAACGTATGCGACGACGAAAAATACGTCGGAAGCACCGCTTTCTGTCTGTCATCGAAAATAAAGGATTACGAGATAAGATATTAAAAACGCGATACTTATCGCGAAAAACGCAAAGAAAATATAAAAACTAACTCAATACTTCAACTTAAAAAATATCCCGACCTTCCGGTCGGGACTTTTTTTATCAGCGCGCAAAAACGCGCGAACGTTGATATCTCAGATATACCGATATCTTAATGTATCGGACTTTAAGCCCTGATCTCGCTCAGCTTTACGGGTCTGCCCTCTTCGAGAGATTTTTTAGCCGCAACGCCTATGACGACCGCCTGCAGACCGTCTTCGATACCTACCGTCACGGGCTTATCGTTGACAATACTGTCTATGAAGCAGTTGACCTCGTTTACGTATGCCTGCATATATCTTTCAAGGAAGAAAAGCAGCGGCTTTTCGCCCGTCACGCCGTTTGCATCGGATATCACCGCGTTGGACGCGCAGTCGTTGGAGATAGCGACCTGACCCAGCTCGCCGAACGCTTCCGCTCTCTGGTCGTAACCGTATGTCGCGCGACGGCAGTTGTCGATGACCGCCAACGCGCCGCTCCTGAGTCTCATCGTGATGACAGCGGTGTCGATATCCCCCGCCTTGCCTATTTCGGGGTCGACCATTACGCCGCCCATCGCGAATACGCTCTCGACCTCGTCTCCCGACAGGAATCTGACCATATCGAAATCGTGTATCGTCATATCGAGGAAGATGCCTCCGCTGACCTTGATATAGGATACGGGAGGAGCCGCGGGGTCGCGCGAGCATATTTTAAGCACGTTGAGCGCGCCTATCCTGCCCGCCTTGACCGCTTCTCTTACCGCCGCGAAATTGTGATCGAAACGACGGTTGAAACCGACCTGGTATTTGACTTTGCTTCCCTTGAGCGCTTCTTTGACCTCAAGTATCTTCCCGATATCGTGATCTACGGGCTTTTCGCAGAACACGTGCTTTCCCGCCTTTATCGCCTCTATGGATATCGGGGAATGCGTATCCGTGGAAGAACAGATGAGAACGGCGTCTATCTCCTTGTCCGCAAGGATCTCTTTGTAATCCTTCGTCGTATTTTCAACGCCCATGTTCTTCAGCCATGCGGCGGTATCGTCGTTCATGAACGGATCCGCAACGGTCTTTACCGTAGCGCCTTTGACGTAACACATAATGGATTCGCAGTGAACTTTGCCTATTCTGCCTGCGCCGATTATTCCTATTTTCAACATAATTTACCCTCTATATTATTTGTATATCGATTTATCAGATCGTACCGTCCCAGGTGGAAACGCTGGTCTGTTTCTTTTCGTGCTCGTCGAACCAGTGGGTCGTGACCGTCTTGCTGTCTGTAAAGAACTTGAAGCTGTCTCTTCCCAGGCAATGCAGATCGCCGAAGAAAGACTGCTTGTGTCCCGTAAATGAGAAGAATCCGACAGGTACGGGGATACCTACGTTTACGCCGACCATGCCGCCGTCCGTATAGCGTACGAACTCGCGCGCATAGTAGCCGTTCTGAGTATAGATGACAGAGCCGTTCGCGAACGGGTTCGCATTCATTACCGCGAGACCTTCTTCGAAATCTTTTACTCTCTTTACGCACAGGACGGGTCCGAAGATCTCTCTCTGTCCCACCGTCATTTCGGGAGTAACGTTATCGAGAATGGTGGGCCCCACATAGAAACCGTTCTCGTAGCCTTTGACCTTTACGTCTCTGCCGTCGAGAACGAGCTTTGCGCCCTCGTCGATACCCTTCTGTATCCAGTCGCAGACGCTCTTTTTATGCTCTGCGCTGTAAACGGGTCCCAGTTTGGTGTCCTTGTCGTACGCGGGACCTACCTTTACCTGTTTAGCCAGTTCCACGAGTTTTGCGACAAGTTTGTCCGCAATGCTTTCCTGCACTACGACGACGGGCAGAGCCATACATCTTTCGCCCGCACAGCCGTAAGTCGCGTTGATTATGCCTGCCGCAGTTCTGTCGAGAGCCGCGTCTTCGAGGACGAGAGCGTGGTTCTTCGCTTCGCAAAGACACTGCACTCTCTTGCCGTACTTCGCCACGGTCTCGTAGATATATCTTCCGACCTTAGTCGAACCGACGAAGGATACGCCGACTATCTTATCGTTGGAGATAAGCTCCTGCGTATCGTTCCTGTCACAGCTGACGATATTCAGAACGCCGTCGGGGAGACCCGCTTCGCGATAGAGTTCCGCTATCCTGAGAGATGTCATAGGCGTTGCGCCCGCGACCTTGAGTACTATCGTATTGCCGCACGCGATACACACGGGAGTCATCCAGCCCATCGGAATCATCGCGGGGAAGTTGAACGGAGAAATACCCGCGAATACGCCGAGAGGCATGCGGTACAGCACCGTGTCGTAACCGCTTGACGCGTCCATAAGACTTTCGCCCTGAAGAAGCGACGGCATAGAGCAAGCCAGCTCTGTTCCCTCTTTCGCCTTGAGTATATCGCCCTTGCTCTCGTCGAGGTTCTTTCCGTGCTCGGTAGCGCACAGTTCGGTCAACTCGTCCATATGCTCGATGAGCAGTTCCCTGACCTTGTAAAGTATCTGAACTCTTTTGATGACGGGCACGCGCGACCATTTCTTATACGCTTCGTGCGCGTTGTCGATGACCTTAGCGACCTCCGCGGTCGTGCAACGGGGCATCTGAGCTATCTGTTCGCCTGTTGACGGATTGTAAACGGGATAGAACTTGTCGGTCGTAGACTGTACAAACTCGTTGTTGGTAAAGTAACCCAAAGTCTTGATTGCCATAAATTTCTCCTTATATTCTTAGATTTGTATTTCAGATTTTTGCGGTTTTTCTTATATATTCTCTTGCCTTCAGAGCGTATTCGAGAGGATTTGCCTTTGCGGGATCCTGCTCCGCTTCCACTATCATCCAGCCCTTGTAGCCCGCGGCGTCGAGGATATCGAATATAGGCGCAAAGTCGATACAGCCGTCGCCGGGGACGGTAAACGCGCCCGTCCTTACTCCTTGCAGAAAGGACAGCTTTTCGTCCTTTACCTTTTTTACGACGTCGGGTCTTATATCCTTAAGATGAACGTGTTTCACTCTCTTTACGTGTTTTTTCAGCACTTCGACATAGTCCTCTCCGCAGTACGCCAGGTGACCGCTGTCGAACAGAAGAGAGAATTTGTCGGGATCGGTCATATCCATCATCTTATCGATTTCCGCCGCTGTCTGCACTACCGTGCCCATATGATGATGGTAAACGAGCTTCATGCCCATAGAGTCGGCTATCTCGCCCAGTCTGTTCATGCCTTTGGCGAAACGCTCCCACTCTTTTTGCACCATCACGTATTTACATTCGAATACGGGGGTGTGCATCTGTCCCTGTATGCTGTAACTCTGTTCGGACGCGCCGATAGTGTCCGCACCGACCGCCTTAAGGAACTTGCATTGCGCGATAAAGTCCTTTTCAACCTCTTCCATAGGCTTAGAAAGCACGAAAGAAGAAAACCATTGATTTGCTATCGTAAGTCCTCTGAGGTCGAGAGCCGCTTTGAGTACTGCGGGATCTTTTGGATATTTGTTTCCCACTTCGCAGCCCGTAAAGCCCGCGAGTGCCATCTCGCTGACGCATTGTTCGAAAGTGTTTTCCGCTCCGAGGTCGGGCATATCGTCGTTTGTCCAGGCGATAGGAGCTATGCCGAGTTTAACGTCTTCTTTTCTCATAATTTTTCCTCTTGAAAATATCAGTATTTTCTCGCTTTTTCAAGCATCTTATTGCGGTTTTCGAGAGCTTTTGCGCTCTTTTCGCCGTGCGGATTGTGCGTTACGCCGACGTTCCACCAGCTTTCGTAACCGTGAGTCATAGACTTTGGCGCGACCTTGATGTCGATAAGAGTCGGACGGGTCTGCTTAAGGCTGTCAGCGATAGCCTCTTTAAGCTCTTCCGCATTCCTGACCGTATAAGCGACAAATCCGTAAGAACGCGCGTTCATCGCAAAGTCGATATTGAGGAACTTACCCTCTCTTATCGGCTTGTTGCCCTTGCGATAACGCAGCTCAGTACAAAGGCTGTCGATTCCCTGCTCCATCTGAAGGTTGTTGATACAGCCGAAAGACGCGTTGTCGAATACGATAACGTTCATCTTTATGCCTTCCTGCACCGCGGTGACCATTTCGGTATGCAGCATGAGATAGCTGCCGTCGCCGACCATAGCGTACACCTCGCGGTCGGGATTTGCCATCTTCGCGCCGAGAGCGCCCGCTATCTCGTAACCCATGCACGAATAGCCGTATTCCATATTGTAGCTGTCCACGCAGTCTGTCGTCCACATTCTCTGCAAGTCGCCTGGAAGGCTTCCTGAAGAGCCGACGATAATAGCGTCCGCGGGGATATTTTCTCTTATAATGCCGATAGCAGTCGTCTGCGCCATCGCGCCGCCGTGCGCCTTTATAAACGCGTCTACCGCGTCTGGGGTATGAGAGTCGATCTCCGGCTTATACTTTCCGTCTATTTCGACAGAAGTAAGCCTCTTCATTTCCTTATCCCACGCAGCTTTCGCCGCCGCTATCTCTCCGTTATAAGCGCTCCTGTAACCTTCCAGAAGTTTTCCGAGGGCGACTATTCCGCTCTTTGCGTCGCCTACCGCCTTTACCGCTTCCAGCTTGCCCGCATGAAATTCGGACGCGTTTATCGTAACTACCTGAGCTTTTGCGAAAAGGGATTTGGATGCGGTCGTAAAGTCGGTGAATCTGGTGCCTACAGCTATGATGACATCCGCCTTAGAAGCTATCGTGTTCGCCGCAAGGTTGCCAGTAGCGCCCACGCCGCCGAGGTTGAGCGGATGAGAAGAAGGTATCGCGCTCTTACCCGCCTGCGTTTCGCCGAATGGGATATTGAACTTCTCGCAGAACTTCGCGACCTCTTCGCCAGCCTCGCTGTACTTTACGCCGCCGCCTACGATAAGCATAGGCTTTTTAGCGCCCCTGATAACGTCCGCGACGTCCCTGAGCTGTTCGGGCGCAGGGGTCGGACGGACTATGCGGTGAACTCTCTTTTTGAAAAATTCGGTCGGATAGTCGTAACATTCGCCCTGCACGTCCTGCGGAAGCGCGATAGCGACCGCTCCCGTCCTCGCGGGATCGAGAAGCACTCTCATCGCGTTTATCAGAGCGGTCATTATCATTTCGGGTCTCGTTATCCTGTCGAAATACCTGGTGACCGCCTTAAACGCATCGTTGGTCGTGATAGTCGGATCGTATTCGTGTTCTATCTGCTGAAGCACGGGGTCGGGCTGACGGGTCGCGAAAGTGTCGCCCATGAACAGCAAAAGCGGTATATTGTTGGCAGTAGCCGTACCGGCCGCGGTGACCATATTAGCCGCACCCGGTCCTATCGAGGAAATACAGGGGATTATCCTTCTTCTGTTGCTCTGCTTGGCAAACGCGGTGGCGACCTGAGCCATACCCTGTTCGTTCTTTCCCTGATAGACCTTTATGCCGTGTTTTGTCATCGAAAGCGCTTCGCCCACGCCCAGCACGCAGCCGTGACCGAAAATAGTAAAGAAACCTTCGACGAATTTAGTCTGTTTTCCGTCGAGTTCTACGTACTGATTGTCAAGAAATCTGACGATCGCCTCGCCGACACTTATTCTCTCTGTCTTGCTCATAATTCCCTCTCCGCTCTTTTATTTCTCCCAGTATTCGTATCTGGGGTCTACTATTCTCGTCTTATCCCACGGGTTTCCGTCAAGGTGCCTTATCATCCAGCAGCAATACATAGGATATCCGGGCGCGGTGACCTGTACGTGCGTCTTGCCGCCGGGGAAACAACCGACCGAGCCGTCAACTACCGTATGCGGCTCCATCTCTCCGATAAAGCAGGCGCCGAACGCTTCGGGCGTAGTCATCTTGTAATAATAGACCTCGGGTTGCGGATGGCTGTGCGGAAGATAACTCCACCATCTGCCCTGTCTCGCTATGACTTCGCCCACGACAAGGTTGGAGTAAGGCGCGTTGGAATAGTCGAACACGGTGTTGACGTCTCTTACCGCGGTATTTTCCCACAGTCCTTCGCACGATACGCTTCTTATAACGTCGCTCTTGTCGTAGAACTTAGCGGGGAAAGTCCTGTCGTTTTCAGCCGCGAGGTAGATTATCTCGCTGTCTTTTTTCGCTTCGACGGTCAGCGTGTTGCCCTTGCATACGTGCATCGTTATCGGCATATCGTCGAAAACGCCGCTTCTCTCTCCGCTTCCCGTGAGGTCGCCGCATTTCATAACGACTTCGCCCTCTGTAAGCAGCACGCACATTTCCTTGTCCTTTTCGGCAAAGGTCTTAGTATCGCCCGCCTTTATCCTGACGACGAGTATATCCATCATCATCTCTTTGTTTTTGCCGCCTATCCTCGTCAGCGTCTTTACGCCGTCTTTATTGAACTTAGGATATCCGAAAGACATATTTTTCCTCCCTGAAATTTTCCTGCCCGTGTATGTTAATAGCTTATTCTCTTGCTATCATCTCACCGTATTCCTTCTTTTCGGCTTCGATGAATTTTTCAAGTTCTTCCTTTGTCGGCATGAACTCGCTGCAACCGTGAGCGGATACCAGCATGGACGCAGAAGCCGAGCCGTGCTCCAGGCAATCCATGATATCCGCGCCGTCAAACAGGTAGCAAAGGAACGCGCTGCCGTAACCGTCGCCGCCGCCGAAAGACTTGAACGCCTTTACGGGGAAAGGCTTTATATTGTATTTCTGACCGTCCGAGGTATGCGCGGTGCTTCCCTTTTTGCCGTGTTTTATTATCACGATTTTAGCGCGCTTTTTAAACCAGTAAGCCGCCGTCTCTTCGTCGTCGATCCCTGGTGCGAATATCGCCTGAGTCAGGTCGTATTCCTCTCTCGAGCCCATGATTATGTCGCTGTGTTCCGCGACAGCCGTATAATATACGGCGATCTCGTCCTTGCTCTTCCAGTTGTATTCGCGGTAGTCGATATCGAAAATTATCTTCGTGCCGACTTTTTCAGCAAGCTGCACGGCTTTGAGGCACGCTTCTCTCGACGGACTCTGCGCAAGCGCGGTACCGCTGATAAGGAGCGCCTTCGCGCTTTTGATATATTCTTCGTCCACGTCCGCGGGGTCGAGCGAAAGATCGGCTACCCCTTCGCGGTACATAAGTATGCTGCTTTCTGTCGGAGAAAGAATTTCAGTAAACGTAAGCCCCAGTTTTTCACCGTGCTCCGCTCTCTTTATATGCGATACGTCGATCCCTTCGTCCTTGAAAAAGTCGACCACGTAATCGCCGAAACGGTCGTCGGATACTCTTGCGATAAATCCGACCTTCTTGCCCAGTCTTGCCAGACCAACCGCTACGTTTGCGGGCGAACCGCCCAGATATTTGCGGTACTGCTGACTTCCCGCAAGAGTTTTGAAATAGTCGAGCGGGTTAAAGTCGATAGCGATCCTGCCGACAGCTATCAGATCGAGTTTTCTGCTTTCGTCAAAAGTAACGTATTGCATGTATTTTGATCTCCTGTTTATTGGGATTTGTAAACGCCTTATAAGACGGTTTTGTTGCAAAGTAAGATTATCTTTTCCGCCGCTTCTTCCACCTTTTCGACGGCTTTGGGAAGATATACCTTGGGATCGAAAGCGTCGGGATTTTCTTTCAGCCCTTGTTTAAGCCCTTCCGTAAACGCCTGTCTCAGCTGAGTTGCGAAATTTATCTTTGAAATGCCCGCTTTTATACAGGCGGTTATCACGTCGTCCGAAAGTCCGCTGGCGCCGTGAAGAACAAGCGGGATATCTACCGCCGCCGCGATCTCCTCTATCCTGTCGACAGCGATATGCGGCACGCCCTTGTATACTCCGTGCGCGGTGCCTACGCCGACAGCCAGGCTGTCAACGCCCGTGCGCGCGACGAATTCGACCGCTTCGGAAACCTCTGTATACTTGATTTCAGCTTCAGTTTCTTCCTTGCCGCCTATCGTGCCCAGCTCTCCTTCAACACTTACGCCCTCGGGATGAGCAATATCGACGACTTCTTTCGTAAGCGCGACGTTGTCGTCGAGAGACAGCGCCGAGCCGTCTATCATAACCGAAGTATAGCCTGCGTCTATGCAGGCTTTGCATATCGCGACGTCGCCGCCGTGATCGAGATGTATCGAAATATCGGGATTTCCTTTGTAAAGAGCGCGAACGAGAGCGCTGTATGCGGGGATACCGCCGTATTTAAGAGTGCGCGGAATAGTCTGGATAATAACGGGGCGCCCGGTTTTCTCCGCCGCGCGGAGCACTCCTATGACGCTTTCGAGATTGTCGACGTTGAATGCGGGTACGGCATAGCCGCCCTTCTTTGCCTCGTCAAGCAGGACTTTGTTGTTGAATATCATACTTTCCCTCTCATTAAGACGCGTACGTCCGTATATTATTTTACTATCGCAAAGAGGGCGTGTCAATATTTTTCCGAAAATTTTTTCATATTTTATCCATCGTTTAAGATATACGAATTAAGTAATAAATTGTAAAAAATAGCGTTTAAAATAGGACAAAATCGATTATTTCGACGTTTCACAATAGATTTTGACACTTGTCCGCAAATCCGTTTTGTACATATTTTTGATTTTTAGTGCATATTTGTAGCGCTGATTTTTCTTCCGATTTCCGCGTTACGAACGGCTTTAACGTTTCTCATGAAGAATTAAGCCTTATACCCGTAACCGTCTTAAGAGTCGGTAACGCATTCATATAAAAATAATTCATATAAAAATAATTCATATAAAAATAAAAGAATTTGTACAAAAAAATCGCGCGGTGTTACCCGCGCGAATGATTCGACTGTATAATTAAGTCATTGTTTGTTCACGGCTTTCGCTCTGAAAACAAGATATCTGTTCCTGCCGGCTTCGTTCACGCATTTGTCGCACGCGCCTATATAGTCGTCTCCCAACATGTCGAACACGTTGCAGGAAATGGAAAATTCGGGTAGTTTTCCAACAAGTTTCCCGTTCTCGAAAAGATATGCGCACTGCACCGGCAGACCTATCTCCCCCGTGGGAGTCATATCTCCTCCGCTCGCAGTCGTGACGTAGACCGCCTTCTTATTCCCGATGAGCGCCAGCACGTCTTCTGCAGTCTTTTCCACTTTCAGCCCTTCTGCGCCCAGAGAAGGCACTCCGGCATACGGCGACGCGGCTGTTCCGCTGTTTTTGACCTTCAGAGTTGCCGCGCTCTTTTTTGTCGTGAGCAGGTTCTCAATCACGCCTTTTTTTACGAGATACGCCTTGAACCCGTCATTCACGACCCCTTCTCCGTCAAAGAACGTAACGCCGGGATTGTCATCCGGGTCCCTGTCGCAGACAAGTGTGAACTTTTCGCTGAACGCCTTTTTGCCCAGTTTGTCTTTGAGTATCGAAGTGCCGCTGCAATACCTCTCCGCCACAAACGCGCCGACAAGATATTCCACCACGGATTCGTCTGTGATAAACACCGGTTTTTCCTCGTCCGGAAGATCCGCCTTTGCAAGAAAAGCGTCCAACAGCTTTTTTACGTCATGCGCGATCTTTTCAGGCTCGAACCTGTCGTCCGTCACCCCGTAGACCTCGTCCATTATGTTGGATGAATCCTTGTGTTTCGCCACACAATATGCGCTGAAAAAGCTTGAGCAACTCTCATATTCAACGCCGTCGCTGTCTTCGAACTTCGTGACCTTGTCAGTCACGTCGAGTTTGCCGCTGAGAATAAAATCGGGATTCTGCGCGACAAGTTCTGCGACCAACGCCCTGCATTTGCCGACAAGCTCGCTCTTTTTTATTATTTCCTTTCTTTTGTCAATGCACATCTTTGCGGGCGCGCTCTTTTCGCAGGGATAAGGCACTTTATTGGAAAGCGCTCCGACCGCCTTATTTTCGAGTTCCGCGACGTCGCAATCGCCCGAGGCGCCCGATACGCCGATGTACCCCTGGTCATATACCCTGACCGTCGTGGCTACGCCGTTCTTTATTCTGAGAGAATCCACGGCGCCTGCCGTAAAATTCATACAGCTCTCATGCCGTTTTACCGTATACGTCTGTTTTTTCATACCGCACCTCACTGAACGTTCATTTTTCTGACTCTGATATGAGGACCGCCCATACCTACGTTGAGCGGGAATTGTTCCATTTTGCCGCAACCGCCCGTGACAAAGGTGAGCACCGTTTCGTCGTTCGCAACCCCGTCTATGTCTCCGAGCGTTTCAAACACATTGCCGGTAAGCACCGCGATCTTGACCGGATCTCCGATCTTGCCGTCCTTTATTTCGTACGCGGCGTTGGGCGCGATCGTGAACGTGCTCATGCCGGAACCGTGCTTGCAGTTTTTGATGTAATATCCGTGTTTTATGCCGCCTATCAGTTCCTCGACGGTGCTGCTCCCGCCTTTGATGACGGTGGTGGTCATTCTGACGATCGGCTCGAAGCCGCAGTTCGTCGCTCTCGCGTTGCCCGTAAGCTTTTCTCCCAGATACGCCGCGGTCGCCGCGCTGTGAAGCCTGCCCGAGAGGACGCCGTCCCTGATCAGATAGGTATATGTGCTTTTCGTGCCCTCGTCGTCGTAAGGCACGTAGCCGGATCCTTCGTAAGCGCCGCTGTCCACGATGCTGAGCAGTTCGCTGGCGACTTTTTTGCCCATCTGCCATTCTCTGGCGAGAGTTTCGTCTCCGAGCATGAAATCCGCCTCGCTCTTATGCCCGAAGGATTCGTGAGCGAAAACGCCGGTCACTATCGGCGCTAGCACGACGGGATAAACGCCCGGAGTTTCGAGTTTTTTCGCGTTCAGCAGAACGTTCTCGCAATCTTCGACAAACTTCTTTATCTCAGCGTCCGACAGCTTTATATCCTCATACCGCACGCCCGATTTCTGAACGGAATCCGAGAAATTCTCCTCTCCGCTTGCGAAACTCATCGAGAAAACCGCTCCCGCAGTCTGGAAATCGTATTTTATCTCCGCTCCCTTGCTTGAATAAAATTCGTAGACGGAATACCTGTCGACGTATGCCCCGACGACCAGAGAGCTGTATTCTGAAGAAAATTTCGCCAGGGTCTCCTCGACGAACGCGCGTTTTTTTGCCAGCGGCACGTCTTTTACGCAATCTTTTTCAAAGCGCATCACGCAGTCCTTGTTGACTTCGAGTATCGCAATCGCCGGGTTATCGTAAACGTTTTCGTCCTCGCAGGCGTAATCGTAAAGGTCGTCCAGTTCCCTTTGAAGATCGTTTACGTTGTCCGTCGACGCGTAGTACCACATTTTGCCGTCGAACACTCTGAGGAACGCTTTCTTTTCCTGCAATTCACGACATTCTTCCGCAACGCCATTCTTATAATTTATGTCGGTAGTGAATCTGTCTTCAATGCGGATGTCCGCATAAAAACCTTTTCTGAAATTAAACATGTCTCCTCCTCAACGTATTAAAGAGCGCCGTTTCAGGCGCTATGCCGGCTCAAGCCGGAAGATATTTATAGTAAAAAACCAGAAAAATCATGGAAACGGCTATGAAAACGACGCCGACGATCACAAGAAAACTAAAACTCGTCTTTCTGTCTTTTTTAGATTCCTTATAATCGTAATACGTCCTGTACTTTCTGTCTGTTACATTTTTCTTGAAAGACTCGAAAAAGGTCCTGATGCCGTATGCCAGCATATCGAACACTCCGCCGTTGGACACGAAAACAAGTCCTCCGACGCAGACCAGCACAACGCCCGAAACGAAAAACGCGTCACAGAACGCTTTCATGAAATCGACCGTGGCTGTAAGATTGAATATATCCCTTGCAAGCAACGCGATAAACGTTATCACGAGTCCTACTGCAACGGTGATGAGATATTTGTAAACGGTTTTCATTCTCTCCTTGACGCAAGGTCTTCCGCGCCGCGAAAGACCTTGCAGGTCGTTTTGCTGAACTTTGTTTTAATCCTTCTTTTTAGCGCCCGTCTTCTTCTTTGCGCGGGGCTTTTTCTCTGCCTTCTCTTCATTAACCGCATCGTCAGCAGCGGTAACTTCTACGGCTTTTTCTTTTTCACCGAATTCAGCGCGGTATCTTTCGCACTCGCTGTCGCTGCAATATACGAAATGTCCGGGAAGAACCTCTTGCATCGTCGGCTTTTCGGTAGAATAATCGTGATCTGCGAGAGGATTGTACGTTATCCTCTTTCTGTTCTTCTCGAAATGAGGATCGGGAAGCGGTATCGCAGACAGAAGAGATCTCGTGTACGGATGCATCGGATGAGCGAAAAGCTCGTCGCTGGTCGCGAGTTCAACTATTTTTCCGAAATACATGACCGCGATCCTGTCAGAGAAATACTTGACGACGGAAAGGTCGTGCGCGATGAACATGATCGTAAGACCGAGTTTATCTCTGAGTTCGTTCAGAAGGTTGATGACCTGCGCCTGTATCGAAACGTCGAGAGCGGATATCGGTTCGTCTGCAATGATCAGATCGGGGTGAAGTATTACCGCGCGCGCTATGCCTATACGCTGTCTCTGACCTCCCGAAAATTCATGCGGGTATCTGTCTGCGTGTTCGGGCACGAGACCTACGAGGTCGAGGACTCTGAAGACCTGCTCCTCGATATATTTCTTATCCTTTATACCTCTTATTATCAGACCTTCGGCAATGATCTCCCTTACCGTCATACGCGGATTGAGCGAAGCGATAGGATCCTGGAAGATCATCTGCATCTTGTTCATTATGCGGTCTTTTTTCGCAAGCCTGAGTTCGTGCTTATATTCTTTCAGCAATTCTTGTTTTTCGCTCGGAGACGCTTTTTCGAGAAGAGGCGCGTATTTCTCCTCCACCTTTTTCATCTGCGCTTTACCGAAAACCTTGTTGCAGTTTTTGTGATCGTATTCCGCGCTTGCGATATTGCGTTTTTGTTCAGCGAGTACGGCGCGGTATTCTCTTGCCGCTTCTTCCTTTTCAGCCGCGTATTTCTGCGTTATGAGATCCGACTTCGCGGAAGCGTTTTTTATCTCCTCTTCCATCGCCGCGTCAGCTCTTCTGCAAGCCTCTTTGTATTTCGCTCTCGCGTCTTTGATCGCCTGCTTGTAAGCGCGCGTTCCCGCACAGATGCGCTGTCCCTGGAAATAGACCGATCCGCCCGTTATGTCGTAAAGACGGATTATAGAGCGTCCCGTAGTCGTCTTTCCGCAACCCGATTCGCCGACGAGCCCGAAAACTTCGCCTTTGTATATTTCGAAACTTACGTCGTCGACCGCTTTCAGATGACCTTTGCCCATCTTGAAATACTGTTCGAGGTGGTCTACTTTGAGCAATACTTCTTTATTTTCTGCCATTGTTTTCTACCTCTCTTTTCATTCTGCTTATACGGTCGGTGACGAGCTTGGGCGGATCCACCTTGGGCGCGTCCGGATGCAACAGCCACGTCGCGGCATAATGCGTATCGCTTATTTTAAACATAGGCGGCTGTTTTTCAAAGTCTATTTTCATCGCGTACTTGTTTCTCGCCGCAAACGCGTCTCCCTGAGGAGGATATATCATATTGGGAGGAGTACCCGGGATAGCTTCCAGCTTTTCCTTTGTGTCGAGGTCGGGCATAGAAGAAAGCAGCGCCCACGTGTACGGATGACGCGGATCGTAGAACACGTCCTCGCAGGTGCCGTATTCGACTATCTTGCCCGCATACATAACGGCTATCCTGTCCGCCATATTAGCGACGACGCCCAGGTCGTGCGTGATAAAGATGACGGAAAGGTTTCTTTCCCTTTTCAGCTTATTGATGAGTTCGAGTATCTGCGCCTGAATAGTAACGTCGAGAGCTGTCGTAGGCTCGTCGCAGATGAGGATATCGGGGTTAGCCGCCAGCGCGATAGCGATGACTATACGCTGTCTCATACCGCCGGAAAATTCAAACGGATACTGATAGAATCTGACGCGCGGTTCAGGTATACCGACCTCTTCCATGAGCTTTATAGCCTTTTCTCTCGCCATTTTCTTCGTAACGACGGAAACGACCTGAGAAGCCTTTTCCTTGAAATCGTCGACGAGAGCGACTGCGAGAGCGTCAAAATCGGGTTCTTCGGCAGCTATATCGTTTTCGTATTTTTCGCGCAGTCTCCTGACAGTATTTTCTACGTTCAGGCGTTCCTGATCGAGGTCGATGAGCATCATCGGCATTACTTTATAGTCGACCGATCTGCCCTTTGCGATAAGAGCCTCCCTCTTTGCGTTCTGTTTATCGAAACGCGCCTTTTCCTTGGGATTTTTGACAACGCCTTCGAAATATCTTTTTACAGAGTTATTCATGCTCACTCTGAAAGTGTAGGAGACGCTGTCTTTTCTTATCGCCAGCGGATCTACCGCCTTGTGTATCTCGTCAGCGACTTTTGCAATATACTCTCTGCACTCTTTTTTATCCCAGTCTTTCTTGCCGAATACTTCGCCCGCCTTCTGCAGATACTCAAGCACGGTCTTTTTGTGCTCTTTGTTGTAAGCATAGATATATCTGAGCGCGAGCGCGGTCTTTTTCAGGAATTCGATCATGAAATTGTCGTCGATATATTCTCTCGTCATCTTGTCGAGAGCGTCTATATCGGACGGATCGGGCTGCACCTGAGGATTTTTGAGCAGATAGTAGCCGAGCGTGAAATAATCGGGCTTCTTGCGGTTCTGAAGCTCAGTCAGAGTCTTCTTGACTTCGTTGAGTTCGTTGACAAGAGCTTCACTGAGCTGCCTTCCGTCGTTTTCTTTGCCGAAAACGCCTTTTATTTTATTTATGACCGTCTCTTTTCTGGTAGAGTTCTTTATCGCGGTCAGATTGACGATATGTTCTTTTATCTTATCGTCGCAGTCGAAAGTCAGGAACCTGTCCTTTATCTGTTTCAATGTTTCTATTATCTTGGAGGAAACGTCTCTTTCGGAAAGGTTCTGCTTCTTTTCCGCCTTGAACAGGATATCAGCGATGTCCTCGTTGCATTCTACCGCCTTAGCGTAAGCTTCGTTGAAAGAGTTTTCGTACTTGATAGCGCATATATTGAAATTGTCGAATTCCTTTATCTGCGCGGCATTGAGCTCTTCTATCGCCTTTGCGTCGCCGCCGTTTTCGGTCATCGCGAGATTCAGATACTTTTTGAGTATTTCCAACCTCGTGTTAAACTCTTTACGGCTTCTCTTGCGGTTGACCTTGTTTTTGAGTATCATCGCTTCGGTAAGCTGTCTGCCGACCTTGACGATCGGATCGAGGCTGGAAAGAGGATCCTGGAATATCATGGATATCTTGTCTCCTCTTATCTGGTGGAAATCCTCTTCTTCTATCTTGAGCAGATCCTTGCCGTCGTAGAAGATCTCGCCGCCCTCGATGATCGCATTTCCTGCGGATATACCCAGTATCGCCTTGCTGGTTACCGATTTACCGCTGCCCGATTCGCCGACTATCGCGATAGTCTCGCCTCTCTGAAGATTAAAGGAAATGTCTCTTACCGCCTTTACGATACCGTTCGTGGTACGGAAAGACACTTTGAGGTTCTTAACTTCGAGAATATTATCCTTTTTAGCTTGTGCCGAAGGATCGTTCAAAATCATCTTTTCTTCCATTGTCAATCCTCCGATCCTCTGAGCGAGGGGTTGAACGCGTCTCTGAGTCCGTTACCGAAAAGGTTGAACGATATCATTAGAAGGCTGACGAATATCGCCGGGAACAACAGAATGTGCGGATAAGTGCTGAGGAATCCCTGTCCCTGCGAAAGCAACGTGCCCACGCTGGTAAATCCCGACGTTTCGAGATTGATTATGCCGAGGTAGCTGAGCATGGATTCAGAGAATATGACCGACGGTATGACCAGTATCGAACTGGTAACTATCGTGCCCAGCGCATTGGGGAATATATGCTTGAACATTATTCTCGCGTTGGACGCGCCCAGCGTTCTCGCCGCAAGCACGTATTCCTGATTCTTGAAACGGTAGAACTGCATACGCACCGTTCCCGCCGTACCTATCCACCCCGTCGTGACGAATGCGAACAACAGGCTGCCAAGCGCTCCCACCTGCTTTGACAGATGCAGGTTGAACAGCGTGACGACGACTATGAACGGAACGTTGGCGAGAATATCCGATATTCTTTCCATCGTAAGGTCGACCGCGCCACCGTAATATCCTTCTATCGCGCCGTATATAGCGCCTATGGTAAGGTTTATCATCGATATGAACAATGCGAGAAGGAATGAGAATCTCGCGCCTTCTGCAAGTCTCGTGAACAGATCCTGACCGAGGTCGTTGGTTCCGAAAAGGAAGGCGGGCTCGAAGCCGTACTTATATATGAAATAATTATAAGTAAATATGCGCACGTAATAGCCGCCCGAAGTACTCGATCCCGTAAGCCTTGCGTATCTGTAAGCGTTCTCTGTATCGCCGCTGTTGTACGGGTCGCTCGCTATCCTCATTTTGGAAGTATAATCGTCGGTACCCGTCTTAAGATAGTTTTCCTCGTAATTGCCGGAAGCGTCCACCACGGGGAAGCCGCGCTGATCGACGACGTACCATCTGTTTGCGTCCGTCTTAAAAGATTCAACGGTATATTTTGCCAGATCGACGGCGGGATAAATTACCTGGATCTCGTTTTCGTCCTGCCATTTCTGGATATTCTGATACTCTTCCTTAGTCAGCGTCATGTACACCATGCCGTTCTTATAATAAGAGTCGGATTTTACGGTATACATTCTCTCCACTTGGTCGAAATCCTTGACTGCGACTATCGGATTGCAACCCGTCTCAACGCCGATAGCGTTGTAGTAGTTATACGAGTTGACGTTCATTTCCTCAGTCTTGCAACCGTCCCAGAAACCGAGACCTGCGAAAAGACTGCTCTTGGGCATGAGCTTCTTATAATAGAGATAAGTATTGTCTTTAATATTATTCGCATAAGAATTGCCGCCGAAAATAGGCACGAAAATCGCGAACAAAAGCAAAAGAATGATTATTATTCCGCCGACGACAGAACCTTTATTCTTTCTGAATCTCATAAAGGCGTCTTTGAAATAACCTACTCTCTTTGCGTCCAGCTTTGTATCGTGGAGTTTTTCGTCCTTCTGGGCGAACTCGAACATGGACTTATCTATATTCATCATATCTTTGTCTTCCATATTATCTCGCCCCCATTCTTATTCTCGGATCTATGATGCCGTAGCTTATATCGATGACTATACCTGCCGCCAAGCCGACAAAAGTATAGAAGCAGGTCAGCAGCATGAATATGTTGTAGTCGGGAGTAGCCGCGGTTATCGCCTTAATATAAAGTTCGCCGACGCCGGGCACCGCGAATATCTGCTCTATGACTATCGAACCGCCGAGTATCGAAATGAACTCGCCTATTATCATCGGGAAAATAGGTACCATCGCGTTTTTGAGCGCGTGTCTTACCGTAGCCTGACTCTTTGTCAGACCTTTAGTTCTGGCAAGCAGCATAAAGTCGCTGGTCAGCACCTCTGTAAGCTCCGCGCGCGTAAATCTCGTCAGTCCCGCTATCGTACCGAACGCAAGCGACAGTATCGCAGGGAACATCGACCAGACCATGCTCGGCAGGAAGAAATTGGTACCCGTATCGACAAGGAGCGGGAACCACCCCAGTTTGAAACACAATATATATTGAACAAGGAACGCGTATACGTAACTGGGTACTGATATGAATATCATGACCAGCGTGCTTATTACGTGATCTTGCCATTTATTCTTTTTCAATGCGGCAAAAATGCCGAACGCGAGCCCGAGGGGCACGCTGAGAAGCAACGAGTACAGGTTGACCATGACCGTTGCGGGAAGCTTTTGCGAAAACAGCTCCATAACGTCGGTACCGACATACAGCGATTCGCTTATACCCCAGTCGCCGCCCAGAAGCGATCTTCCCAAAAATATAAAATATTGAACCATTATCGGTTTATTATAACCCAGCTGTTCTCTCCTCGCCTCTATAAGAGCCTGGTCCTGACCGAACGTCTCAGGCGGCTTGTTGGGAAGAAGCTTCACCAGCACGAAGCAGATGGTTATAATAACCAGAAAAGTGAAAAGCATCAGACCGATTCTTTTCAGTATATACTTTGCCATAATATCTCCGAAACATTCCCAATCCCCGCAACCTCGAAGATTGCGGGGACGGGTGACTTTTCATTTATTCTTATTATCGGTAAGAATTATTTCTCGTAGTTGAGAGTGCCGCCGTTGTCTTTAACGTACTTAGCCCAATCTGCGTCGTCGAAGTTATAGGTCATATACTTGACGCCGCCTCTGCCTACGCCGTAAACGTAGTTCTCGGTATAGTAGTTTATCTTATAACCCTTGAGAGAAGCGCTGTTGTCATCGATAAGCGGGATCATGTCGTATCTCATGAGAAGCGCGCCTTCGCAAGCCGCAAGTATCTTGAGTCTGAGAGCGTTCTCAGCGGTGGTACCTGCCTCAATGCTTACTTTCTCGCCGTCGGTACCGTCAGCATTGACGATAGTACCTTCGCAAGCCTCGCCCATAATGACTTTCATGGTCCAGTCATACAGAGACATCTTTACGGTCTTGCCGTTGAGGTCTTTTCTGTCGGTCAGGCCTTCAAAAGAGATAGAAACCATCTCGGACTTGGTGTCCCAAGCGCTGTCATACTGCATGGATGGATCGGTATAAGCGCTGAGCAGGTAGTACGGGTCGAGAGCGGAGCCGGTCCAGCCTACGCCGAACAGCATATCTACGCTGTTGGTCTGAAGCGCGGTAGCGAAGTCGTTGCCGAGCGTGCTGTCCAGTTTGAACGTGAGTTTGCCTTCGAGCTTGGTGCCCTTTACGGCTTCGGTGAAAGCGTTTACGAAGAAGTTGTAACCCTGGTTGTAGAACGAGGTCGTAGCGTTGGGCGTACCGATGGTGATCTCAATGGTATCTTCGGGATCCATGAGTTTCTGATCGATAGCGATATCGTAAGCCGCATTGAACTTCTCTTTCGCCTGAGCGAGGTCGTAGCCGGTAATGCTTGCGATAGCATCGTCCTTGGTAGCGTACTTCTTGCCTTCGCCTACGTCGTCTGCAAGTCCCCAGAAATCGAGGAGAACGTCCTTAGCTTCCTCGGTAGTACGATATGCGGTACCGGTCTCAGGGTCGCTGATGATAAGGCTGGAGAAAACGCCGTATGCCGCGCTGTTCGTCGGAGACGTAGCGAGAGCGAACTGCGCTCTGTCGGTCGCGAAAGAAAGCGCCTGTCTGAACTCGAGAACGTTCAGGATAGCCTTGCTTGCGTTAGCCTTGCCGTCAGCAGTAGCCGTATAAGATGCGGGATTGGGGTTGAGAGCCATGAAGAAGGTGCTTTCGCCTGCAGTGTAGTAAATGCTGGAGCTGGTAGCGTATTTCTCCATGTCAGAAGCGGTAAGACCGTACTCGTCTATCTCGCCCTTAAGGAACGCGTTGCGTCTGGTATCTTCGCCTGAAATATAGGTGATATTGATGTTGGTTGTCTGATAGAGGTTCTTGTTAGCCTCGTCGTTATAGCCGTACCAGTTGCTGTTTTTCTCAAACGCAATGTTCTTGTCCATCTGGAAAGCGGTCAGCTTGTACGGGCCGTAGCTCATATAAGTGGAAGCGCTTGTACCGTAGCTGTTGGAGTAAACGCCGTCAGTCCACTTCTCGCAGCTCTTGTAAAGTTTTTCGTTTACGAGCCAGGTAGAAGAGAGGTTATACTTGAGATAGAAGCCGCTCAGCGGTTTTTCGAGGATGATAACGAGGTTGCCGTTGTCGAGAGCCTTGATACCTACGGTGTCAAAGTCAACAGCGTCGTAATCCTTACCTACAAAAGCAAGCTCCTGCCACTCGACGTATGCATAGTCGCCTGCCTCAGCAGCATATTCTTCAACAGTCATGAAGCCGTGCATTCTTGCAACGAGATCCTGAAGGAATTCGATATATGCTTTGGTAAGAACGATCTCGCCGTCTTTGCCTTCGTTTTTCTTCATTTCGACGTACATGTCTTTAGCGTCTTCTGCAGGTACCCAGGCAGCTTCTTCGCCCTCTCCTTCGACAACGAGTTTGTCATAGAAGTAGAGATTGTATCCTAAATTGTAATACGTCGTAAGAGAATTGGAGGAATCCCACGTCGTGGTACTGCCGAACTTGACAGCATAGTCGTGTCCGTTAGCTTCAGCAACGCCGGTCTCAGCATTATACTTAAACTCTGTCATGTCAACATAGTCTTCGTCGCCGCTAATCATGTTGTCGAGGTAAGCGTGCGTACCGCCGTACATGTAATCCTTAGCGTTCGTAATAACGAAGTTGCCCTGATATACGGTGTTAGCTCTGTAGTTGTAGGTTTTGGGCTGAAGCAGGAGCTGCAGAGAGTTTACGAAACTCTGTGCGGTGATCGCTTCGCCGTTTTCCCATTTGAGATCTTTTCTCAAAGGAATTTCCCACGCTCTCGCGGTTTCACCCTCGTCGATGCCCCACTCCGAACCGACGTAGTCAGCGCTGACGTCGATGGGATCGCCCGTAGCCATATCGGGTACTACAACGTATCCGTCTTTCGTCGCGTTATAGTCGAAAGTGTAGAAACCGCTTGCGGTATAGTTCTGTACGATAGAATCGGTATCCGTCTGATAGATGTGCGGGTTCCAGTTGGTCGGGAATACGCTCAACGAAGTGTTGTAGCTGTATCTGCCCACTCCTTCTTTGTCTTTACAACCGATAAGGGTTGCGCAGAAGGACGCCACCAGGCAAACGCACAACAAAGCGGAAACGATTATCTTTGTTGTTCTCTTCATCTTTGAATCCTCCGTGTTTATTATACGCTTTTCGCGTCTTTTTCAAATTATCGACGGCGCACGTCGGTACGACGCCGCGTGTCCTTGACGGAGCCGTGCGTTCCGTCTCGGATTTTAATCTTGTTTTAATTTTATTATAACGTCAAAAAATTGTCAACAATCCTTTGAATATTCTTAACATTATGCACGCGTTATTCCACACTTGTGTACATTGTAAAGAACCTTCGATTTTACGATAACTCTATTTCGAAAAGACAAGCGTGGTCACGCTGCCCGCCGCCGCAACGTACGTCCTGCCGCAGACACCGTCGTAAACGTTTTCAAGATCCTTGTCCGCGCTTGTTTCCCACGCCTGCAAAGACGCGTATCCCGAAGGAAGAGTTATCGTCGCTGCCGAATCTCCCGCGTTGGTCAGCACTGCGACTATCCTGCCGTCCGCCTTCTTGAATACTGTCGCGAAAACGCCTTTTGAAGCCTTATCTATGCTTCCCTCTATCCTTACGTCTCCCGTATCGAGGAATTTGGAATAATTGCCCATCACCCAGTAGCGCTTGGTCGGCGTGACCTTGCCGTCTTCAGTACCCCACATCCAGGTGACTATTCCGTCGTTGTAGTCGTCGCAACTGGCAGCCATCCACCAGCACCATGCACGGGCGCCCAGATCGACGAAATCCTTGTTCATCACTTCGGAAAGCCACAAAGCGCTGTCCATACCCGCGTCGAGTCCCGCAGTCATATCGCATATCTCGCTCATCTCTATGTTTATCTTATCGCCGTAGAGATTGCGGAGCATATATATGAACGACTCTCTCGCTTCGACCGAAGTAGGCGATCCGTAGGAGTGTACGCTTATCGTGTCTATCTCATCGAAATAGTCGTACTTGCTCATCTCGTAGATATACTCCATCACTCTGCCTTTGGATTTATAGACGTCGTAATTGCCGCTTTCGAACACGTCCATCTTTACGTTTGTGCCGTTAGCCGCATTGAATTCTTTGAGATATCCGTAGAATTTGTCATAGAACGCCGCAAGTTCTTTCGGCTCGTAGTGACACCCCTCCTGCGGAGCGTCCTCCCCTCCCCACGAATGCTGAGGTTCGTTTATCGCGCTGACAGCTTCCACCCCGAGCCCCAGACCGTTGACGACGTAATCGAGATATTTTATCAGATATTCGCAGTAAGCGTCGTAGTTTTCCGCGGGAAGATTGCTCTGATACGCATAATCGCCGTTGGTCTTGCCCGATACGGTAAGAAGGTAGTGCGGAGAGTTGGCAAACAGAATTATCCTTTCCACAGTCGAGCCTTCCTGCGTAGCGCACAGCTTCATGAATTCGAGAGCGTTTTCATCCTTTGAAAAGTCGTAATTGTCGGGATCGGCAAAGTTTTCAGCCGCGCTCAGCGACTCATCGTAATTGTCCGCGATGAACGCAGACTGCGTATTGCGGTATTCGGGAAATACGACAAAATCTCCAGCCCCGTGTTCGTTATACGCATTATAGTCCCACGACCCGCCGCCTATATTGTAGCGGTATATCGAAAGAGCTATACCCGCTTCGCTGTAAAGGCTTTCAGCAAGATCGGTCGCCGACTGCGAACCGACGGGCACGGTCTGCGCCCACCATGCCGCCGAAGCTCCGAAGCCCGTTACAGACTGGTATTCCTTATCGGGGTCGATCGCGAGATAGTTGTCGAGAGCGTCGGGATTCAAAGGATTTGTCTTGCAAGCGGCAAAAGCGCCTGCGAGAAAGCACAGCAAAAACGCGATACATATCGCAAGAACGCATTTCTTTTTCATCTCTCTTCCTCCTTCTCTTCAGCGGCTGCCCCGCATTCTTCCGCACTGCCATGCGCGTCATCGTTTACAGATGCGGCATCGCCTTCCGTCGGCTTATCCTTAACGGCGAACTTTACGCCCGCCATTCCCCTCAGCAGAGAAAGCGCCGAGGCAATAAGAGAAAATACTCCCGCTATTATCGCCGGAACGGCAATACTTACGCCCGCTTTTCTGTACATATCCGCAATATCGCTTTCGTATTTTGTAAGGTATATCTCTTTTATACAGAAAATGACTATACCCGCCGCAAGCAGCAGGAAAGACGCGGCGTAATACACTTTTTTCTCCTTGAACGGCAGTATCGTCGCCGCCGCGCAAAGCAAAGGTATCAGATAGGCAATAAATACTCTGGCATTGAAATGCAGACCGTCGGTCATCACGTCGAACGCTATTTTGAACGCGGGAAGCCCGTCCCCGCCCTTGTCGCCTACCGCGTCAGCAAAAAACAGCCCGAAAGCTACCAGCGAAAAACACGCCGCCGCTATGCCGAGCACAAGCTGCAAAAGCGTGGGCTTTTCAAAAACTTTTTTCAACATTCTTTCTCTCCTGAAAGCAATTGCGCCTTCTTTGCTATGATACCATATATCATAAAAAAGGGCAACGGAGTCAGATAAAATTGCGAACTCCGTCGCCTTGCGTTCAAGCAGAAACGGCTTCCTCCGTTTTACGATTTGCCGGAACTATATAAAAATGTTAGTGTTGCGCGTTTTCTGCACTTTGTTTCATGCAGGCACTGCCGCGTATATTCAACCGTTTTCCGTCATCGCTCCGTCTCGCATAATCCATACCGTTTTATATTGCTTTTTTCCACGATCGCACATAGATTTATACGTTATTTATTGACTGACCGCCCTTATAGTGATATAATGAAAGCGCTTAAAGGGCGCGTTGAACCGCCATTTAGAAAATGAGGAGTATCCGATGATTTCAAAGCCTTTTAAACTCTTTTGCAAGGAGCGCGGAGAAGCCGGCAATTACCGCATTCCGTCGATAATCACGACAAAACACGGCACGATCGTTGCCTGCGCCGACGCACGCTATTTTACCGCGCGCGATAACCCCAACAGAATAGACAAGGCGGTCTGCCGCTCTCTCGACAACGGCAAAACGTGGGAAGACATGTTCATCGCCGTAAAAGAACAGGGCGAAAGCATGCAGTACTCTTCTGCGGCTATAGATCCTTGCCTGGTTTACGACGACGAAACGGACAAGATCTTCATGTTGTACAGCCACACTCCCGCAGGGGTCGGCATACTCAACAGCAGACGCGGTACGGGATTCGACGCAAACGGAAGACAGATAGTCGTCAAAGACAAAAAGAAATACTACCTCGGCAAAGACGGCAGACTTTACGATAAAAACGTTGTCACTCCGTATACGGTCGACGAAAATTACAACGTTATCGAAAACGGTAAAAAAATCGGCAATATAAAGACTCTCGAAGGCGGATTCACAGAATACCGCACCTCTTACATGTACGTCTCTGAAAGTTCGGACGACGGCGTGACGTGGAGCGAACCCGTCTGCATTTCCACTCAGATAAAAGAAGAATACATGTGCTTTATCGGCTGCGGACCCGGCATAGGCATAAGGATAAAAAACGGCGCGCATAAAGGCAGGCTCGTCGCGCCTATATATTTCACTCCCCGCTTCTGGCCGCTTATGGAATGCACCTCCTGCATTTACAGCGACGACCACGGAAAAACGTGGAAACGCGGCGGCGCGGTCGGAGAAAACAGAAAGAGACTGGGGCTTTTCAAAGTCGGACACAAATTCCTCGTCGACGGAGAACGCACCAGCGAATCGCAGATCATAGAATTGCCCGACGGCACTCTCAAAGTATTCGTACGCAATCACGCAAGCTGCAGAAAAGTCGCGGTAGCGGTAAGTAAAGACGGCGGCGAGAGCTGGCACGACTACCATCATATCGACGTGCCGCAATGCATATGCCAGATAAGCGCGATAAACGTTAAGGACGGCGATAAAGAAGCGACTTTGCTGCTGAACGCGTCCAACCCGAAAAAGCGCGAGACGGGCGTTATCAGATTGTCTTACGATTACGGCGAGACCTTCCCTTATTCCGTTACGGTAAAAGAGGGAGAATTCGTTTACAGCAGTATGTGCCAGGCAAAGGACGGCACGATATGCATCCTGTACGAAGGAAGCACTGAGCACGAGACCGTCGATTTCATCACTCTCACGCTCGACGATATAAAGAACAATAAAAATTAAAGAGGCATATCTATGGCACATCTTAACAGAGGTTTGATAGTTTCCTGCCAGGCAGTAAAGGGCGAACCTCTCTACGGTCTGGGCATCATGAAGTACATGGCGCGCGCGGCGGTCGCGGGCGGCGCGGTCGGCATACGCGCAAATTACGTAAGCGATATCGAAGATATCCGCACCGAAGTCGATGTTCCGATAATCTGCATAATCAAAGCAGAATACGAGGACAGCGAAGTTTATATCACCCCGACAAAGAAAGAAGTCGACGATCTTATAAACTGCGGCGCGAAAGTCATCGCGCTGGACGCTACTCTGAGAAAACGCCCCGGCGGCATCACCCTCAAAGAACTGGTCGAATACGTCAGAGAAAAAGCTCCCGACGTAGAACTCATGGCGGACTGCAGCGATTATACAGAAGCCAAAAACGCGGTAGAACTGGGCTTCGATTACGTAGGCACCACCCTGCGCGGCTATACCGCTCACACAAAGGGCACTCAGCTCCCCGACGTCGATTTCATAGCAAAGCTGGTCAAGGATTTCCCCGACACTAAGATAATCGCGGAAGGCGGCATCTGGGAGCGCGGTCAGCTGGAAAAAGTATGGGCAACAGGCGTTTACGCGGTCGTCATCGGCAGCGCTATCACCCGTCCCAGAGACATTACAAAACGCTTCGCAGAGGTAATAAACAAGTGAAACTCGCCTGTATAGACGTGGGCGGAACGACGATAAAATCTGCAGTAGTCACGGTCTCGGATCCCGACGACCTCAATAACGGTTACTCTCTCGGCGCATTTTCGTTCGTCCCGACCGAAGCGCCGAAAGGTTTTGAGAAGATACGCGAAAACATTCATTCGTCGATATCCGCTCTGATAAACAAGTACGGCTGTCAGCGCATAGCGGTTGCTACCGCGGGTACGGTCGACTGGGACAGCGGCAAGGTGACTTACGCCACCGACGCTCTGCCGGGTTTTACAGGATACGATTTCTGCAAAGACCTCAAAGAGACCTTCTCTCTTCCCGCCACGGTTATCAACGACGCTACGGCAGCGGCGGTCGCGGAACATTACTGCGGAAATCCTGACGGACGCGACGTCGTGCTTACTCTCGGCACCGGCCTCGGAAGCGCGCTCGTAAAGCCGGGCGTTCTCAATGCTTCTTGCGTGGAAGATCTGCACCTAGGTCACATTATCCTTCATGAGGACGGTTTCCTTTGCAAATGCGGCAACAAGGGGTGCGCGGAACAGTACGTTTCGGCAAGCGCGCTCAAACGCGACTCAAAGCAGAACGACATTTCGCAGGTGTTTACAAAAAAAGAATTCGAGGACGTAAAGAACGCGTTCTTCGACAATATGCGCCGCGTGGTAGAATACGCGATACAGAAATACGCCCCCGACGACGTCGTTATCGGCGGCGGCGTGGTTGAAATAAAAAAGCTTTGGTGGAACGACTTCGTCGCCGTTTGCGACAAGCGCGCTCAGACCGCTCTCCGTCCCGCTAAACTCGCTAACAAAGCGGGCGTACTCGGCGCGGCATATTCCGCTATGCGCGGCAAATTTCGATATCAATAATCATCATATCGGAGGAAATACTCATGACTGACAAAAACAAGTTCAAGGGCGTATTGCCCGCATTACTTACCCCGTTCGACAAAGACGGCAACGTAAACAAAACCTCAGTTGACAAACTGGTCAAATACAACCTCAAAAAGGGCGTGAACGGTTTCTACGTAGGCGGTTCTACGGGCGAAGGCATTCTCCTGACCATAGAAGAAAGGATCGCGCTGTTCAACTACGCGGCTGAAGCAAACGAAGGAAAATCCACCCTTATCGCTCACGTCGGCACCATCGCTACAAAGCACGCTATCGAAATGGCTAAGGCTGCTGAAAAAGCTGGCTACGACGCGATAAGCGCGGTCGCTCCCTACTATTTCAAGTTCGGCACCGAAGCTATCAAGCAGTATTATTTCGATATCGCTTCCAGTGTAAATATCCCGATGATAATTTACAACTTTCCCGGCGCGAACGGCTTCTCTCTCGACAAGGAGACCGCTGAAAACATGTTCGCGGCAAACGACAAGTTCATCGGTATCAAGCACACGACTTCGGATATGTACGCTCTGCAGCAGTTCAAGACGATGAAAGCGGATCCTATCGTTTACAACGGTTTCGACGAAATGTTCCTGGGCGGACTCGCAATGGGCGCGGACGGCGGTATCGGCAGCACCTACAACTTCATGGCTGAAAAGTTCATCGCTATCTACAACGCGTTCAAGAAGGGCGACATCAAGGAAGCTCAGCGCGTACAGAACGAAGCTAACGAGATAATCAACGTACTTATCAAATACGGCGTATTCGCCAGCGAAAAGTACGTGCTCGATTGCCTCGGCATAGAGATGGGCGGTTGCCGCAAACCCTTCCTGCCCCTCGGAGAAGAAGGTAAGGCTGTCCTTTCCGAGATAGCTAAGCAATTTTACAAGGCATAAATAAAAACAAACTATAAAGGGGAAATTTGTGGCAAACGAAAACTCTAATATCTTTCAAAAAGCGAAATTTATAGTAAAAGACTTTTTTGAGCACTGGAATACTCCGGCAAAAGAGGGGTATTACCTCTCCAATAAAGAATTCATGGCGTACGCGATAGGCGGCATGGGCGTGCAAGGCATGGGTATACTCACCCAGTACTTCGCCATCTCCATGGGCGTCCACCTCGCGTACGTCTACAATTTCGATCAACAGATAGTGCTCTATACCACCTGGATCGTTGCGATCCTGTCGCTTTTCCGCGCTCCTCTCGTCGGCTGGATAATCGACAACACAGAAACGAAATGGGGTAAATACCGCCCCTATCTTCTGTTTACGGGACTGCTCAGCGTAGTTTGTTTCTGGCTGCTCGCGTTTATTCCGGAACTATTTATGCCGAAAGCGGGAGAAATCTACACGGATACGCGAAAATGGTTGGTCATAGGCTCCTATCAGCTGATCTATTTCATCGCTCTTACGGTATACAGTTTCTTCTCTTTCGGTAGAGTCGGACTGTCTCAGGTCATAACGCCAAACACGAACGAACGCACTAAGCTTTATTCCGTGGGCGGAGTTATAGACTCCCTCGGACCTTCCATAGTGCAGATGCTCTTCCCTCTTATCGCTAACGGCGTATACGGTCAAACGGGTCTTGTATTCAAAGACCAGTACGGCGAATGGACAGCTGAACAGATAAAAGAAGCAGGTCTCGGTTTCGGCATGGAGAATATTCTGACCTATCAGATCATATTCCCCATTATGGGATGCATCTGCGTTGCGATTGCGCTCATAATGTTTTTCGGAACAAAGGAACGCATAATACAGGAGAAGAAAGTAAAGCAAAAAATCAGCTTTTTCGGCGGTATCATTAAGAGCTTTAAAAATAAGTATTTCTGGATATTCAATATATCAAACGTGCTTGCGTTCGGAAGAATTCTGATATTCGCTTCAGTCAACTATGTATGCGCGTACATGATCGGCGGTTCTCTCGGAGGAACTCTGCGCGGTATTATCCCGACTGTGATGGCGGTAGGATTCGTCCCCGGCATGCTGTTCTCGCCATTGATCCAAAAATATCTTGGCAAGAAAAAGATGACCCTGCTGTCATTTTTAGGCTCATCGATAATATCGTTGCTTATCCTGTTCCTTGTATTGTTCGCATATAACGGCGCGGCAACTCCTTACCTTATATTCGTAGGTATCTTCCTGCACAACATTTTTGCGGCGTTGTGGACTGTCACATCGCCTGCAATGACTGCCGACTACTGCGAATATCAGCAATGGAAAACGGGCGACAGACTGGACGGCTACATGTCTCAGTACACGCAGGTGTTTACGACCGTTTGCGGCATGTTTACCGGACTTCTCGTCTCTGAGTTACTCATCAAGATCGGCGCGAAAGACTCAGTATCATACGAAAATCCCGAAGTAATGCGCAGCGTTTTCATATTGTGGGCGGTTCTCGGCGTGGCATGCGGAATACTGGCAATGATTCCGTTCCTGTTCTGGGATCTTACCGAAAAGCGCCAGCTTGAAATGACCAACGAGATCAAAATGCGCGCTATTCAAAATAAACTCGATGAAAACAAGTTTACCCAGGAAGACGTCAAGGAAGCTATGGAGCTGGGAGTTCTGACTGCTGAACAGGTTGAAGCAATGGGTCTTATCGCAGAAAGCAATGAACCCGAGGATGAAGAACTTGCAGAAGCAGCGGCAGACGAAACGACAAAAGACAATTCAACATTCTGATAAAATAAAGCAATATTAATGCTGTTTTAAAGCACGTATCTCTGATGAGACACGCGCTTTTTTATATGTGAAAATAAATATTGTTATGATCGTATTTTCGATTTTTGCGACGGTTTATCCGCTGACTTGCATCCGTTCAAAAATGTTCAATTGAATATTTACGCCTGAACGTAAATTCTGCGTGTAAGACTTTAAATCAATATTTAGTATTTCTCAGCGTCAGCACGTACTGAGCGTATATCCTTTCCGAAAAGCAATAAAAATCCACCCTCATAAGATATCCCGCGTTGTCTTCCTTCCATTTCCTTACCGCGTCGACTGCTATGCTTGTGGCAAGTTCGGGCGGATAGCCGTATACACCCGTAGAGACCGCGGGAAAAGCTATGCTGTGAAGGTCGTATTTTTTTGCGAGGTCGAGAGAGTTTTTATAACAATTTCCCAGAATCACCGCGTCGTCGGACGATCCGCTGTAAACGGGTCCTACCGTATGGATTATGTATTTAGCCTTTAGCTTGTAGCCCTTTGTTATCTTTGCTTCGCCTGTATTGCAACCGCCCAGCCCCATGCACTCGTCGAGTAGTTCCGGACCTGCTGCGCGATGGATAGCGCCGTCCACGCCTCCGCCTCCCAGCAAGGTCTTGTTTGCTGCGTTGACGATACAATCGCAGTCGCTTTTGGTTATATCTCCCAACAATACTTTTACGTCTTTCATGATCCCCTCAACATATTTGCGGTATACCGCGCGCTTTTGTTTTACGATATAAGTTTATCATCTGCTTTACTTTGTTGTCAATACGTGACGAAAATTCAAGCGGTAAAGCCCTTTAAGTACACAGACGGAAAAAGCGTAAAAATTGCGCGGACTTTCTTAAAAGTCCGCGCTGCTTTTTCTGTTTTTGCCCGCTTTCCTTACGGCGCAGGCGCGTTTTTAACGGATATCCAAACGCCAGTCGGATTTGACAAAGACGTCTGCTTATCTCTTAAGCACGTATATCGTCTGCTGCGATACCTGTCAGATCTCTATCTCTCCGTCAAACACCTTTACCGCAGTACCCGTCATATATACGATACCGTCAGCGTAACGCACGGTAAGATCTCCGCCGGGCTGTTTTACGGTTATCTCTTCTCCCGCGGGGCAAAGACCGTTTTCCACCGCCGCAACGACTGCCGCGCAAGCGCCCGTGCCGCACGATCTGGTCTCACCGCTGCCTCTTTCCCATACTCTCATTTTAAGCGTATGGTCGTCGAGGACTTTAACGAATTCGGTATTCACTCTTTCAGGGAAAAGCGGATCGGTCTCAAACGCGCTGCCGACCTTATTCACGTCGAAACGGTCGAGATGCTTGAGCATTACCACGCAATGCGGGTTGCCCATATTTACGCACGTAATGTCGTATTCGACGCCGTCTACGGTGTATTTCTTACCGATTATCCTGCCTTCTGCCTTAGCGGGGATTTTTTCTGCGTCAAGTTCGGGCGCGCCCATATTTACGGTGATATAAGTCGCCTCTCCCTTTTCGGTCTTGATGCTTATCTCTTTAAAGCCCGATATCGTCTCAACGGTGAATTCGCGTTTACGGACGATATTATTATCGTAAAGATATTTCGCTACGCATCTTATGCCGTTGCCCGACATTTCACCTTCGGTACCGTCGAGGTTGAACATTCTCATCTTAGCGTCCGCGCTCTTTGAAGGAAGGATAAGGATAACGCCTTCGCCGCCTATGCCCGTATATCTGTCCGAAAGCCTTATAGCCAGCATTTCAGGGCTGTCTATCGGATTTTCGAAGCAGTTGAAGCAGATATAGTCGTTGCCCGCGCCGTGCATTTTGGTAAACTTTCTCAGCGTCTTGCCTTTGCGGAGCTTGTTTATATCCACGAGTTCGGTATTGAATTCGGAATATCTGCTCATAAGGCTGTTAGCGACCGCGTTTGCGGTATCTATCGAGGTAAGGCACGGAATAGCCCTTTCGACCGCCTTACGTCTTATCTTGACGCTGTCGCGGGTGGGCAGCTTGCCCTTGGACGACGTGGAGATGATATAGTTGACCTTTCCGCTCTCTATAAGCGTGAGGTTGTTGTTCTCGTGGTTCTGATGTATCTTAGCGACGACGATAACGTCCATGCCGAGATCTCTCAGCACCTTAGCCGTGCCAGCCGTTGCGTAAAGCGTATAGCCGAGATCTTCGAACTTCTGCGCTATTTCGCCGATTTCGTTCTTGTCCTGGTCTCTTACCGTAATGAATATGCCGCCCTTTTTCTTCATCTTGTAGCCTGCCGCTACGAGACCTTTGAACAGCGCTTCTTCGAGAGTGCCCGCTATGCCGAGGACTTCGCCCGTAGACTTCATTTCGGGTCCCAGCTGAGTATCCACGTTGGTCAGCTTCTCGAACGAGAACACGGGGACTTTGACCGCCACGTAAGGCGAATTGGGATAAAGTCCCGTTCCGTAACCCATATCCTTGAGCTTTTCGCCTAAGATAGCGCGGGTCGCGAGATCTACCATCGGCACGCCGGTGACCTTGCTGAGGTAAGGTATCGTACGGCTGGATCTGGGGTTGACCTCTATAACGTACAGTTCGTCCTTATAAATCAAGTACTGGATATTAACAAGACCTACCGTATGCAGAGAGACCGCGAGGCGCTTTGAGCAATCCACGATACGCTCGGTCATCTCGTCGCCGAGGTTCCATGCGGGATAAACCGCGATAGAGTCGCCGGAGTGGATACCCGTTCTTTCCACGTGCTGCATTACGCCGGGAATAAGTATCTCTTCGCCGTCGCAGATAGCGTCTATTTCAAGCTCCTTACCCATCAGGTATTTATCGATGAGCACGGGGTTTTCTATGCCCTGAGCGAGAATGACGTCCATGTATTCCTTTACGTCGTCGTCGCTGTAGCATACGGTCATGTTCTGACCGCCGAGAACGTAGGACGGACGCAGGAGAGTCGGATAGCCTATCTCGTTGGCGACGCGTAGAGCCTCTTCTTTCGTCATTACGGTAAAGCCCTTCGGACGCTTGATATCGAGTTTTTCGAGCAGTTCGTCGAACTTCTCTCTGTCCTCAGCCATATCGATGTATTCCGCCTGAGTGCCGAGTATCTTAACGCCCTTTTCTTTGAGCATCTTGGTAAGCTTGATAGCCGTCTGTCCGCCGAACGCGACGACAACGCCGTAAGGCTTTTCGGTATTGAGTATGCTGAGCACGTCTTCGTTTGTCAGCGGTTCGAAATACAGTCTGTCCGCTGTGTCGAAGTCGGTGGATACCGTTTCGGGGTTATTGTTGACGATGACGACCTCGTAGCCCTTTTCCTTAAGCGCCCATACGCAGTGGACAGAAGCGTAGTCGAACTCTATACCCTGACCTATTCTGATAGGACCGCTGCCGAAAACGACGATACGCTTTTTGTCCGTCTTGTTGTTTTCGAGGAATTCGAGAGCTTCGTTTTCGTCGTCGTAAGTGGAATAGAAATACGGGGTCTCCGCGCTGAACTCTGCCGCGCAGGTATCTACCATCTTATAGGACGCGTATCTCTTGTTCTTTATCTTGTCCTTGCTGAAACTTTCGATGGTCTTATCGAGGTAACCCATCTTCTTAGCCGCGAGATAAAGCTCGTCGGTAAGCGGTTCACTCGCGAGTCTTCTTTCCATCTTCACGAGGTTGAGGTATTTGTTCAGGAACCATCTGTCAATCTTTGTCTTGTTGTATATCTCGTCGACAGAGAAGCCTCTCTTGAGCGCTTCGTAAACGGCGAAAATCCTTTCGTCGTCGCAGTCGTTGAGCTTTTCGGAAAGCTCCGCGTCCGTCATAGCGATGAACTTTTCGCTGTTCAGCGTATCGTGAGATATCTCAGCGCCTCTTACCGCTTTCAATATCGCGTGTTCGAATGACGTGCCTATGCTCATGACCTCGCCCGTCGCCTTCATCTGCGTGCCCAGCTTACGGCTGGCGTAGAAAAATTTGTCGAAAGGCCATTTGGGGAATTTGACGACGATATAGTCGACGGACGGCTCGAAGCATGCGTAAGTCGTGCCCGTGACCTGATTGAGTATTTCGTCGAGGGTGTAGCCTATCGCTATCTTCGTCGCGACCTTCGCTATCGGGTAACCGGTAGCTTTGGAAGCGAGAGCGGAAGAACGCGAAACGCGCGGGTTGACCTCTATCACGGCGTATTCGAAGCTGTCGGGTCTCAAAGCGAACTGTACGTTGCAGCCGCCTTCGACTTCGAGAGCGTCGACTATTTTAAGCGCAGCGCTTCTCAGCATCTGGAATTCTTTTTCCGCAAGCGTCACGGTAGGAGCGACGACTATGCTGTCGCCCGTGTGTACGCCGACGGGGTCGACGTTTTCCATAGAGCATATCGTAATGCAGTTGCCCTTGCCGTCGCGCATTACCTCGAACTCTATTTCCTTCCAGCCGCTTATGCACTTTTCGACGAGGATCTGATGTATCGGAGAGCTTCTGAGTCCTCCTTCCGCGATCTCTCTGAACTGGTCTTCGTCGTCTGCGATACCACCGCCCGTGCCCCCCAACGTAAACGCGGGACGGATGATCACGGGGTAACCTATCTTCTTTGCTACCCTTACGCCGTCTTCGAGGTCGTTCACTACTTCTGACGGAATGACGGGCTGTCCGATCTCCGCCAGCGTGTCTTTAAAAGCCTGCCTGTCTTCCGCGCGGTCAATGGTCTCTGGCTTCGCGCCGAGAAGTTTTACGCCCATCTTGTCGAGGAAGCCTTCTTTAGCCAGCTGCATAGAAAGGGTCAGACCGTTCTGCCCTCCCATCGTCGACAAAAGACTGTCGGGGCGTTCTTTTTCTATTATTCTCTTTACCGTATTCAGCGTAAGCGGCTCAATGTATATTCTGTCCGCGACCGCATTGTCGGTCATTATCGTAGCCGGGTTGGAGTTGACCAGCACGACTTCGAGTCCGTCGGCTTTGAGCGCGCGGCACGCCTGTGTGCCCGCATAGTCGAATTCAGCCGCCTGTCCTATGACGATAGGACCCGAACCTATGACCATTACTTTATGAATGTCTTTATTGAGTGGCATTTTTATTTCTCCTCCGTCTTAGCGATAAAGTTGTCGATAATGAACTGCGTGTCGAGCGGTCCGCCGCACTCTTCGGGATGGAATTGAACAGAGACCGCGTTCTTATATTCAAGTCCTTCGCAGGTGCCGTCGTTGGCGTTGACGTAAAGCAGTTTCGCGCCCGCGGGGATAACGTTGTTGTCGACCGCGTAGCCGTGGTTCTGAGAAGTGATGAATATCCTGTCGCCGAAAGTCTCCTTTACGGGCTGATTGCCGCCGCGGTGACCGTATTTGAGCTTATACGTCTTGCCGCCCTGCGACAGCGCGAGTATCTGATGACCGAGGCTTACCGCCAGCATAGGAATGCCCGACTTAAGCAGCTTGTCCGCTTCTGCGGCTTCCGCCTTGCACTCTTCGGGATCGCCCGCGCCGTTTGAAAGCACTATGCCGCACGGCTTTGACTCAAGCACGTCCTCAGCCTTAGTATCGTGCGGGAAACGGGTGACCTTAAATCCGCGTTTCACGAACTCCGCGACCAGGTTTCCGCTCTCGCCGTAATCGACGACCGCGATATTCTTGTCTCCTTCGCCGAACGTCTCGACCTTTTTGCAGGAAGAAGCCGCGACCGCGCCAGTAATGCGGAACTCTCTTACCTTTTTCATCGTAGCCGCATCGGGATCGGGGTTTTTGGTGATGATACCGTTCATCACGCCGTTTTCCCTTATCGTCTTTGTCAGATGACGGGTATCCACGCCCGCAAGCGCGACTACGCCGCACCTTTTCAGCATATCCTCAAACTTGCCGTTGCAGCGGAAGTTGGACGGAGCGTCGCATATCTCGCGGCATACGTAACCCGAAAGGCATATCGACTTTTCGTCGTAATCTTCGGGGATATCGCCGTAATTTCCTATCAGAGGGAAAGTCTGCACGACTATCTGCCCGCGATAGGTCGGGTCAGCGACCGTTTCGAGATAACCGCCCATAGAAGTCGTGAACACGACTTCGCCGATAGTCTCGCGGTCGGCGCCGACGCCGTAGCCTTCAAACTTGTCACCGTTTTCCAGAATCAGATAAACTTTGTCCATAAAAATTCCTCGTGCGCGCGAAACGCGCGTTTTTCAGAGCGCGTACGCGCCGTAAAATTCTTTACTAATAATATTACCATATATCTGCTTTCGCCGCAAGACATTTTTTGTAAAAAGACGCGTCTCGCGCTCTCTTTTACACACCCTCCTTCCCCCGCAAAAAAAATATTTTTTTATGCTCTTCAACCCCTTTCAAACAGGTGACGGATTTTTTGCTTTGTGCTATAATTTTAATATCTTTTTTCTGCGGAGGAATTGATATGTCTCGCAAAATCAACGAAGAATGCGGTATTTTCGGTATATACAACAAAGCCGGTATAAAACAGCTGGGCAACCTGGTATACTTCGGTCTTTTCGCTCTCCAGCACCGCGGTCAGGAAGCCGCAGGCATAGCGATAAACCGCGACGGCAACGTCGTTATACACAAGAGCCTGGGTCTCGTTTCCGACGTGTTCAAGGACTCGCCTATGATAACGATGGACGGCGATATAGCGGTCGGTCACGTAAGATATTCGACCACCGGCAGCAATACTCAGGAAAACGCTCAGCCCCTTTGCGCCAAATACTACAAAGGTTCGTTGACGATAGCGCATAACGGCAACATCTGCAACGCGGACAAACTGCGTAAGGAACTTTCCGAACAAGGCAGCATATTCCACTCCACCAACGACAGCGAAATAATCGCATACCTTATCGCTAAAGCGCGCATCCATACCAAATCGATAGAGGAAGCCGTAAAAGCGGTCATTCCTCAGCTGGAAGGATCTTTCTCCCTGCTCGTCATGAGCCCGAGAAAGCTCATCGCTGTAAGAGACCCGCACGGAATACGTCCTCTCTGCATGGGCAGGATAAAGGACAGCGTAGTTTTCGCCAGCGAGACCTGCGCGCTTGACACCGTCGGCGCGACCTTCGTAAGAGACATCCGTCCCGGTGAAATTTACGTCGTCAATCAGACGGGCGAATTCAGCATGGAAGACTACTGCAATCAGACTTCCGCGCTCTGCATATTCGAACATATCTATTTCGCGCGTCCCGACAGCGTAATCGACGGTCAGAGCGTAAACGAAGCGAGAGTAGAAGCGGGCAAGATGCTCGCAAAACAGCACCCCGTAGAAGCGGACGTCGTCATAGGCGTGCCCGACAGCGGACTTTCCAGCGCGATAGGCTACTCTATCCAGAGCGGTATCCCCTACGGCGTAGGTCTCATCAAAAACAGATATATCGGCAGAACCTTCATTCAGCCGTCGCAGGCGATGAGAGAAAGAAGCGTTGCGCTCAAGCTCAACGTGCTCAAAGCGAATATAGACGGCAAACGCGTCATCGTCATCGACGACTCTATCGTAAGAGGAACGACTCTGGCGAACATCATCAAAATGCTCAAAAAGGGCGGCGCGACCGAAGTTCACGTACGCATAAGCAGCCCCAAGTTCATATATCCCTGCTTCTTCGGCACCGATATCCCCGACAGGAGCCAGCTGGCAAGCGTGAATTATACGCACGACGAACTTTGCCGCAAGATCGGCGCGGATTCCCTCGGTTTCCTCGACACCGACAGCGTGGACGAGATAGCAAAATACAGCAAGTCAGCGTTCTGCAAGGCATGCTTTACAGGTAACTACCCCTGCCCCGTGCCCGAGAGCGTAAACAAGACGGAGTTTGAATGATATGACCGGACTTCTCGAAACCGAAATCAAAATAAAATATCTAAAGGACAGCTTTGAGCGCCTTCTCGCTTCAAAGCTCAACCTTACGCGCGTTTCGGCGCCCCTTTTCGTACTCGAAGAAAGCGGACTCAACGACAACCTCAACGGCGTGGAACGCCCCGTATCTTTCGACATAAAGCAGACAGGCAAGGTCGCAGAAGTCGTGCACAGCCTCGCTAAATGGAAGAGGTTCGCTCTTCACGAATACGGCTTCGAACCCGACAGCGGTCTCTATACCGACATGAACGCCATCCGTCGCGACGAGGTATGCGACAATCTTCATTCGCTTTACGTAGACCAGTGGGACTGGGAAAAAGTTATAAACCGCGAGGACAGAAATCCCGAATACCTGAAAGCGACCGTAGAAAAGATATACGAAGCGCTCAAAGAGTGCATGAACGCGCTTCAGGGACATTTCGGCGAAAAGACGACCTCTCTTCCCGACAAGATAACCTTTGTTACCACGCAGGAACTCGAAGATATGTACCCCGATCTCGCTCCCTCTCAGAGAGAGACCGAATTCGTAAGAAAATGCGGCGCGATGTTCCTCATGCAGATAGGCGGCAAACTCAAAAGCGGCAAGAAGCACGACGGCAGAGCTCCCGACTACGACGACTGGGCGTTAAACGGCGATATCGTGCTGTACTACCCCGTACTCGACAGAGCTTTCGAGATATCCTCTATGGGCATCCGCGTTGACAAGGACTCTCTTATCCGTCAGCTCACCGAAGAAGGTCAGCTTCAGAGGCTGGAATACCCGTTCCACAAAGCTCTTATCGAAGAAAAGCTTCCGCTTACTATCGGCGGCGGAATAGGTCAGTCGAGACTTTGCATGTTCCTTCTCGGCAAACGCCATATCGGCGAAGTTCAGGCATCAATATGGCCTCAGGAAATGATAGAAGACTGCAAAAAACAAGGCATAACCTTGCTGTAACGTTTATAAACTCAAATAAAAAACGGACGGAATTATCCGTCCGTTTTTTATTTATATTTTTTGTAAAATTTACCGTTATGCATATTGATTTTAATTGAATTAAATGATATATTATCTATGTTCGAATTTACAAAATTGTTATATAAAAAGGAGTAATTATGGCAATAATAACAAAAATATCTAAAAGCAATGAAGAATACCAAATGAAAAATCGGTTAACGAATTGTGAAGCACTTTATAACGATTATTTATTTAAAGGTGAAAAGTATGTTAGAATACAAACTTTTGGAAGCGAAGACAGAAAAGATAAAGGAAAGCAAAGTCAAGTTCTCCATTTAAACAAAGAAACTGCAATAGTTCTGATACAATATCTTAAAAATTCATTTAATTTATAATTTTACCGAATTTTCACAAAAAAACCGCCGTATCAAACGGCGGTTTTCATTTCATATTTAGTCTTTTACTCCGCGTCAATGGTCGCTTTGATACGGCGAACGCCCGCGCTCGAAGACTGTTCTTTGAGAATTCTGAAATGTACAAGCTGACCCGTATGTTCTGCGTGAGGTCCGCCGCAGATCTCTTTGTCGACGTCGCCTATCGTATAGACTTTGACCATCTCGCCGTATCTGCTGCCGAATACGCCGACCGCATTCTGTTCGCGTGCCTGTTCGACGGTCATCTCTTCGCATACGACGGGGATATCTCTCTTTATAGCATCGTTTACCGCATCTTCAACAGCCTGTTTCTCTTCCTCTGTAAGAGGTCTGTCGAAATTAAAGTCGAAACGAAGTCTTTCAGCGGTGATATTGCTGCCCTTCTGCTGGATATCGTCTCTTCCGAGAACCTTCTTCAGGCAGCCGAGAAGCAGGTGCGTAGCAGTATGAAGATAAGTTGTCCTCTTTGAGGTATCGGCAAGGCCTCCCTTGAATTTCTGTTCAGCGCCCGCCTGAGACTTTTTCTGATGCTCTTCAAAAGCCTTGTCGTAACCTTCTTTGTCCACGCCGAAGCCGCGCTCTCTGCATATCTCTTCTGTCATCTCTATCGGGAAACCGAAAGTGTCGTACAGTCTGAAAGCGGTCTTGCCGTTCAGCTTGTCGCCCTGCACGTATTTGAGAACCTTTTCTATCTCTTTAAGTCCGTTTTCGAGGGTCTTGGAGAAACGCTCCTCTTCCTTAGTCAGTTCATCGACTATCTTAGCCGCGTTGATCTCAAGTTCAGGATAAACGTTCTTATACTTTTCAATATATATCTTTGCCAGTTCGACCAGCTTAGTGCTGTCAAAGCCTATTCTCTTTGCAAATCTTACGCTTCTTCTGATAAGACGGCGGAGAACGTAACCCTGATCCACGTTGGACGGAACTACTCCGCGCTCGTCGCCGATAAGGAAGGTTGCGGTACGGATATGGTCTGCAATTATTCTTATCGCTCTGGTATCTTCTTCGTTCTCTCCGTACTTCTTGCCGCTTTCAGCGGATATCTTTGCGATGACGTCGGCGAAAAGATCTGTCTCGTACGCGCTCTTAAGTCCGTTTATCATGCAGACCGTACGCTCCAAGCCCATGCCCGTATCGACGTTCTTCTGCTTGAGAGGCTCGAACTTGCCGTCCGCGTTACGGTTGAATTCCATAAACACGTTGTTCCATATCTCTACCCACTTGCCGCAGTCGCAGGACGGATCGCAGTGATCGGAACAAGCAGGCTTGCCCGTATCTATAAATATTTCGGTATCGCTGCCGCAGGGACCTGTCGCGCCGGCGTACCACCAGTTGTTCTTTTTTGGCAGGTAGAATATCCTGTCCTTGGGTATGCCGTGCTTTTCCCATACGCTTGCCGCAACGGTGTCTCTGGGGCAATCCTCGTCGCCAGCGAATACTGTTACCGCTATCTTTTCGACGGGGATCTCAAGCACCTTGGTAAGAAAATCAAAGGAAAAACCTATCGACTCTTCCTTGAAATAATCGCCGAGAGACCAGTTGCCCAGCATCTCGAAGAAAGTAAGGTGCGTTGCGTCGCCTACCTCGTCGATATCGCCCGTACGCACGCATTTCTGCACGTCGGTAAGGCGTTTTCCCGCAGGATGCTTCTGACCGAGAAGGTAAGGAACGAGCGGGTGCATGCCCGCGGTCGTGAAAAGTACCGACGGGTCGTTTTCGGGGATCAGCGAAGCGGACGGTATTATTGCGTGTCCGCGTTCTTTGAAAAATTCGAGATAACTCGATCTCAGTTGCTCTGACGTCAACTTTTTCATAATATAAATACCTCTTTTTTATTCGTAGAAAAGTATGTCCGCATAAGTCGGGAAAGGCCACATCTCCTGAGGAGTGATGCTTTCCAGCTTATCGGCGTAATCTCTGAGTTTTTCCATGACCAGTTTAACTCTGTCACGGAAAAGTATAGCCTGCTTTTTGCTGTCGGTCGCCGCGAACGCGCCGTCTTTTGCCGTCTGAAGCGCGTCGATATTGTCTTTCAGTCCCTTCACGAGAGCGCTTACGTTCTTAAGCATCGATCTCTGAACGACCGCGAGGTCGGGATCGACTTTGCTTATCTCGTTTATCTGCTTCGCGAGAGTGTACTGCCATCTCATAACTGCGGGCAAAATCTGATTCCTCGCCATCAGAAGCGCGGTCTCCGCCTCTATATTCGCGCTCTTTACGTAGTTGTCGAGATATATTGCGCGGCGGCTCTCCATCTCCTTGACGGAAAGCAGGTTGTGCTTTAAGAAGAGTTCCATATTCTTGGGCTTCGTCATCGCCTCGTAAGCGTCCACGCTGTTGGTCGCGGTGTCGAGTCCGCGCTTTTTAGCCTCTTTCGCCCACTCTCTGCTGTAGTTGTTGCCGTTGAATATTATTCTCTTATGTTCGTTGTATGTGGTCTTGACCAGTTGGTTTATCGCCTTGTCGAGATCCTTTTTGGGTACGTTTTCGAGGACGTCCGCCATTCTGGATATCATTTCGGCAGTCATCGCGTTCATAATGAGAGTCGGCGTCGACAGAGTCGCGGAGCTTCCGACCATTCTGAATTCGAACTTATTGCCCGTGAACGCGAACGGAGACGTACGGTTGCGGTCGGACGTGTCCTTCTTAAGCTGAGCTACGTAGTTCACACCCATGTTTATATACTGTTTCGTCGCGCTGGCTATAGTGTGCCCTTCGCTGATATCGTCGAGTAGGGTCTGCATATCCCCGCCGATAAATACCGAAATTATAGAAGGAGGAGCCTCGTGTCCGCCCAGTCTGTAATCGTTACCAAGGCTTGACGCGCTCATTCTGAGCAGGTCGTAATATTCGTCCACTCCCGCTATAACCGCGAGGAAGAACAGAAGGAACACCTTGTTTTCCGCGGGATTGCTGCCCGGCTTTAGCAGATTAAGCCCCGTATCCGTGCCGAGAGAATAGTTGCAATGCTTGCCGCTGCCGTTTATTCCCGCGAACGGTTTTTCGTGCAACAGGCAGGCTAAACCTCTCTGATCCGCGACCTTTTTCATCGTTTCCATTATGAGCTGGTTCTGATCCGTCGCGATATTTGCCTGACAGAATATCGGCGCAAGCTCGTGCTGAGCGGGCGCTACCTCGTTATGCTGCGTTTTAGCGGTAATGCCCAGTTTCCACAGCTCTTCGTTGAGATCTGCCATAAAGTCGCTGACTCTGTCGCGTATGCTGGCGTAATACTGGTCGTTCTTCTCCTGACCTTTGGGGGGCATTGCGCCGAAAAGCGTCCTTCCCGTAAACTCAAGGTCGTATCTCTTATCGAAATCCTTTTTATCGACCAGGAAGTATTCCTGCTCCCCGCCGACGTTGGCGATGACCCTGTTGGCTTCGATGCCGAGTATTTTAAGAAGTCTCAATCCCTCTTTGTTTATCGCTTCCATTGATTTGAGAAGCGGGGTCTTTTTATCGAGAGCTTCGCCCGTATATGAACAGAACGCAGTAGGTATGCACAGAACGCCCGCGCCGTCCTTAGGCTTTTTGATGAATGCGGGAGACGAACAGTCCCACGCTGTATATCCGCGCGCTTCGAAAGTCGCCCTTATGCCGCCCGACGGAAAGCTGGACGCGTCCGCTTCGCCTTTGCGCAGATTGCTGCCCGTAAATTCGAGTATCGGGTTGCCCTGCTTGTCTATCGAAATAAAGCTGTCGTGTTTTTCCGCGGTCGTGCCCGTGAGAGGCTGGAACCAGTGAGTATAGTGAGTTGCGCCGTTTTCACAGCTCCATTCCTTCATAGCCTCCGCGACTTTGTTCGCGAGTTCCTTTTCAAGCGGTTTTCCCGAATCGATGACTTCCTTTAATTCCTTGTAAGTATCTTCAGACAGATACTTTTTCATAACGCTGTCGTTAAAAACGTGGCAGCCGAAAAAATCAGTGATCTTTTTGCTTTCTGTAATTCTCATATCAGTCTCCGGATAACGACCTATTTCAGTCAACCTTATTATATATAATGATACTTAAAATGGCAAACACTTGACGCACGTTTTGACTATTTTTTTAACTTTCCGAGTATTTTGTAAAACTGAATTTTATAAAATCGGCACCCTTGCCGTACTTTGCGGAAAGAATGCCGATTGATTAACATTTAAAGTTTTAAATTAAAGCCGAGCGGTAAGGATATTTTCCGATACGCTTGTTACGCGCCGATAAGGCGAATTCAGTCGATAACAGCCGTTATTCCGTTCTCAGAGCCTCGACAGGGTCTTTCTTCGCCGCAACGGAAGACGGTACGAGTCCGGCGACAAGGGTAAGAACGAAGCTGACGACTATCATTATCAGCGCATGCCACGGCGACAGCATACAAAGCGTGCTTATCTCAACCAGATTGTATATGATGAGGTTTATCGGTATGCTGAGTATATATGTGACGATGACGCCGATAACGCCTGCCAGAAGTCCGATTATAAAGGTCTCTGCGTTAAATACGTTGGATATGTCTATCTTGCGCGCGCCGAGGCTTCTCAATATACCTATCTCCTTCGTCCTTTCTACGACCGAAACGTAAGTAATTATACCTATCATTACAGACGAGACGACGAGGGATATCGCGGCGAAGCATACGAGGACTATCGAAATTATCCTGATTATCTCGTTGAGCATGCCGGCAGCCATCTCAGACATATCGACGTAGACGACTTCGCTGTCGGGATTGTCCGCATTCCACTGATCGAGGTATGCAATTATCTTTTCTTTGCCGCTGAAATCTTTGGGGTATATGTTCATGCCCGTGGGAGTGCTGTCTCCGCCTATTTTCTGCATAGCTTTGCGGTAAGTGTCTTTTTCGGTAAAAGGCATGCCAGTCGTAACGTCGGTTGAGGTGTTAGCCGACTGCGCTTCTACGATGCGCGACTTCGAATTCACGTCGAGAAGATACTGCGTAAGTTCGCTTGTATAGTTTATTCCGGTAGACAAAAGCGCAAGCTGCGTTCCCTCTTTAGGTCTCAATACGCCGACGACCTCTATTTCGAGATTGGTTTCGCTTTCGGGCGCAAGATAAAGTTCTTTAAGCGCCGCGTTGTCCGTCTTTTCCGCAAAAAAGCCGTTTTCGCCCTCCACATAAAGATCGTCGTTGGCGACAACTCTCAATTTCGTGCCGACGATATCGTCAAAACTCACCTCTTTCTGCGAACTTCTGAATCCGAGACCCAGCAGTACGCTGACGTTAGCCTGGTTGTAAGAGTCGACGACGAGAATCACCTGGTTTTTATTCTGAGGGAACGTTCCCGCGACGAGGTCGTACTGACTCATTATAAATTCTTCGTCGCCTATCATTTCGCTCCATCCGATATCAGCCTTCGGGACGATAAGTCCGGACATATCGAAGCCTCCGCTCGGATTGACTTTTTCATAATTCTCCGTGCCGAGAACGTTTACCGTTTTGCCTATAACGGTCATATCCATGCCGTAAGAATAGGTCACGCTGCTCGCCCAACCGTTTTCCTTTACCTTGTTTACGTAATCTATGTAATCCTGTCCGAAGTCGTTTTCTATGACCGCGCTCGATATCATCTCTGAAGGATTATACTGAATTACGGTATCTTTATCGGGATACTGCGTCCTGCCGTCGCTGCCCGAGGTGCCGCCCATAAACATATTCAGAAGAACGTTGGTATCGAACGTTTCCTGCGCTATCTGCACAGGGTAACCCGCAAGAACCGTCTGCTGAAGCTCGTTGACGTAATTGGAAAAACCGTTTGAGATCGCGAGAACGAGACATACGCCGATAATACCTATGCTGCCCGCGATAGACGTCATAAGCGTTCTGCCCTTCTTGGTCATCAGGTTCTTAAAAGAAAGCTTTATCGCGGTCGAATAACTCATCGACGACTTTTTCAGCTTCTTTTTCTTTTCCTTATCTGTGACTTCGAATTCGACTTTCTTTTCGGTGCTCGATTCGTCGCTGCCGTCGTAAGGCATAGTATCGCCGACTATCTCGCCGTCCTTTACGCTGACGATACGGGTAGAATACTGCTCCGCAAGTTCGCGGTTATGCGTTACCATTATGACCAGCTTGGTGCGGGATATCTCTTTGAGAAGCTCCATTATCTGCACGCTGGTCGCGCTGTCGAGAGCGCCCGTAGGTTCGTCCGCAAGGATTATTTCGGGATTGTTTACGATGGCGCGCGCGATAGACACTCTCTGCATCTGACCGCCCGAAAGCTGGTTGGGAAGCTTTTTCATCTGCCCTTCCAACCCGACGATACGCAGAGCTTCTTCCGCCCTCCTTTTGCGTTCTGCAAGACCGACGCCCGAAAGGGTCATCGCCATAGCGACGTTATCGAGTATAGTGAGATGCTGAATGAGATTGTAACTCTGAAAAACGAAACCTATCCTTATGTTGCGGTACGTATCCCAGTCCACGTCCTTGTATTTTTTCGTTGATACGCCGTCGATCGACATATCGCCGTCCGTGTACCTGTCCAGACCGCCTATGATATTGAGCATAGTCGTCTTACCGCAACCGCTGTGTCCGAGTATGGACACGAATTCGGTACGGCGGAATTCAAGATTTATCCCTTTAAGCGCGTGGACGACCCCGTCGCCCGACTTGTAATCTTTTGTGATTCCTTCTAATTTCAGCATGCGAGTATCTCCTTTAAGCACTCTCATTTTATGCGCGTGCGAAAGCTTTGTCAATCTCAAACAAGTCACGCCCCGCAGTTATTACCTACATTTTACACATTAAACTTAAAAACGTAGAATAAAAAACCCGCGCCTTTTTCGGGCGCGGAACGCTTTTTAATGTATTCAGACGGCTCTCAGAGTTTCACCGCTTTCAGCCGACTGGTACATCATCCAGTAACCTCTGCCTCCTTTTTCTACCTCGACCCACTGGCGGCAACCCTCGTCCTCTTCGGGCGGGTCTGACGGATCGTCGCCGGGTATGCCGTAGCATATGAATTCCGCAGGCTCCCCGACTATGCCTACCACATACCAGCCGTCGCCTGTCCTGACCCTCGCCCAGCGCGAATCGGGGATAAGAACGCTCATCTCTTCGTCTTTTTCGTTTTCGCTGAAAAGCTTTTCTATTTTATCCGATATCTTATCGAAAAATCTGCCTTCTTTCAAGGGCTCTTTCTCTGAGACCGTTTCAGATGCTTCAGTCTCTTTCACGTTTAAAGTTTCCGTGTTTTTACCGTCTGTTTCCTCCGCGCTTATACCGACTATGTTTTCTTCGATTTCCTTTTCTTTTAACTCTTTTTCGCTTTGTTCTACATAAGAAACGTCTTCAGCGGATGCGGCGACCTCTTCCGTGTTTGCCGTCTCATTCACAACAGTTTCGCGCTCTGTTTTCACAGTCTCTTTTTCTTCTGCCGACTTGTCGTCTCCGACTTTCACGCCCTCTCCGAAAGCCGAAGGCACCAGCTCTTCAAGCGGGGAAAAATCGTATCCGCAGACGGTAGCCCCCGCACATATCACCCTCTTTTCGCCGTCCGCAACAATAGCCGCGCAGTCGCCCGTAAGGTCTGTCCGCGCCAGATATATCCTGTCTCCGCTCAGTTTTACCACCCTCTTTTCGTCCCCCACCGCGACTACCGCGTAAAAGTCTTTTCTTCCGCCTGCCAGATTTATTCTGACGTCAGATTTTTCTTTAAAACATTCAAACCTCGCAACGCCCGAAACGCCGTGCGCTCCGCGCGGCGAAAGCACCGCAGTCTTTTTAACGATTATCATATTTCATACCTCCGCTTTTTCTCGTCGAGATAATATATGCGGCTTCTCGCGGCGGTATAACGCTACGCAAAATTATCGTTTTCCAGACATATTTTTACAACTTCCGACAGAAAAAAAGCGCCGCTTTCATGCGACGCGATCTTGTCTGTAAATACAGCGTTTAATAAACA
>DVNX01000035.1 GCA_018714045.1 Candidatus Ornithoclostridium faecavium | reverse complement strand
CAGCTTAAAACTGCGCGCACCCTCAGGCGATGATTTCAGTATGTGTTCAAAGCCTATGGTGTAAACAAAAAAGCTTAGCTATTTGATACAGACAACTGTATGCGACAGCGATACTGCTTCCGTCACGCGTGCGCATCAAGGCTGGTTCGTATTATTCTGGTCTGGTATGCAACAAAATTCAAGCGGCATTGCGAACGTTCAGCGCGCCTGTCCCGAGACGGATATTCAAACATTGCGGATAAAGGCTGACTTGCCGACCGTTTTCAGAGCTAATGATGCAGAGCTCTTTCGGATAAGGTCTCCCAGGGCTTTCAGTGGAATAGCGCTAACCCGCGCATATGAGCGTTTATAGCCGCGTACTGCAGCGATAGTATATCTCGCGGCTATGTCGCTGCTTAGATTGCGCACGAATAAATTGTTGTGTTTTGCGTCAGCCGATGGTATACTTAAAACACAAGTTGAAAACTTTCAACGGAGGCTAACAAGGTAAATATGAAATTTCTGGTCATAGAAGACAACGAAACGCTCAACCGTTCAATCGTCGAGATACTGTCCCCGATGGGTAAAAGCGACAGCGCTTACGACGGCGAAGAGGGCTTTTTCATGGCAGGCACTAAAAGCTACGATCTGATAGTGCTCGATCTTATGTTGCCCAAGATGAGCGGACTCGAACTTCTCAAACAACTCAGGAAGACCAATAACTGCCCCCTTCTGATACTTACGGCGCTTGACGACGTTCAGAAGAAGATAGAGGGGCTCAAACTGGGTGCAGACGATTATATGACTAAGCCGTTCGAACGCGACGAATTTCTTGCGAGAGTAGAAGCGATACTGCGCAGACACAACAATAATTTCAAGACGAACTACGTCTGCGACAATATAGAGCTCGATTTTGCGGGAAAAATGTTCAAAATAAACGGAAAATACGTTAAGGTTTCCGGCAAGATGTACGATATCCTCGAATACCTTATCAGGAACAGAAACATAATAATTCCGAAAGAACAGCTTTTCAACAGGATATGGGGTTTTGACAGCGAGACGATAATCACTGTCACGGAAGTATATATAAGCAATCTCAGAAAGCTTCTGGCGAAATACGGCGAAAGCAATCATCTCAAGACCGTAAAGAACGTCGGATATATGTGGAGCGAATATCCCGAGGACTGACGGGAAACACGTGTGGTCACGTCTGCGGGATACGCCGTGACGGCTACGCAAGCGGTCAAAAAATATTCAAGCGGTTATGAGCGGAAAGAAAGCTGACGACAAAGCAATAGTTTCGCAGGTTGGCGCGCTCGTCGTTACGGACGTCGTCATTCCTTTGCTTATGATTATCGTTGCGATAATCTGCCTGACGATAGGCGTAAACTATTCGTTTTTCAAATACAATTCCGAAGAAGTTGAGCTTGCCGCGCTCAGATTGTCTCAGAGCGAAGTGAAGTCTAAAGACGCGCTTGAACGGGTGTATCCCGACTATATCATCGTTTATTACGATATAAACAAACAGCTCATTACCGAAGAAGGCTTCGGGAATTACGATTACGAAGGCGTATCGTATTCGCTGCCTTCGGAATATTACAGCCTCGTGCAGCAGGATATAAACGGCGTCCCCTACCTTGCGGCTACGCACACGATGAGCGCGCCTTACAACGAAAAGGCGACTTACGTAAGGGTATATATCGACCTGTCTACTTCGGACGCGCTTAAAGACAGCATTCTTCTGATATGTTCTTTAATGATAGCTTTCGTGTTCATCGTGCAAAGTCTTTTGGGTATTTTTGCCGTAAAGAGTCAGACTAAACCGCTCGTAAGATCGCTTGAAAGGAATTCAAGGCTGATATCGGATATTTCGCACGAATTCAATACCCCGCTTGCCATAATAAATACCAAGATATCGGCAGCGCTTGCGAATCCGGCGAAGAAAGTCGAAGACGTTTCGGAAGAGCTCGTCAGCGCCATCAACGAGACTCAGCGTCTCAAAAGGATGATAAAAGAGATGCTGATATTGTCGTCGTCAGACTCAAACAGAACTTTGCTGAATATGGAAGAACTGGATATCAGCGATCTTACAAGAGACGTCGTGGAGCCCTTTGCGATGATGTGCGAGATGGACGAAAAGGAGTTCGTCGACGGGATAAACGACGGGATAAGATTTACGACCGACAAGGACAAATACCGCCAGATGCTTATTGCGCTGCTTGACAACGCGTTGAAATATACGGTTGCGGGAGAGACTGTCGGGGTATTTCTTACCGCAAACGACAACAAGATATATCTGAGCGTAAGGGATACGGGAAAGGGAGTGGAAGAAGCGGATATGAAGAAGATATTCGACCGCTTTTACCGCAGCGACGAGTCGAGGAACGGCAAGACCGGAGGCTCCGGACTCGGGCTCGCTATAGTAAAGGAGATCGTACGCTCTCTCGGCGGAAAGATATACGTAAGGAACAACGTTCCTCACGGCTTTATCATAGAAATAGAATTCGCAGTCAAAGCTAAAAAAGAAGGAAGCGGTAAGTTCCGAAAAGCGCTGTGACGCGGATGTTAAAGTGTATCGTAAAGCGGCTTGTTGCCGCTTTTTTTATTTTGCGCAGCGACAAATGGCGGTATCGGAGAACGCGTATTTCAGCGTATTGACGGCAAAATGACGATGATACGAAAACAGTTGAAAGACAGGCGGCAGATGCTGAAAGGAAGAACTTTTCAGAGCTGTCGTAAAACGTGAAAATCGGGGTAAAACAGGACGTCGGATCTGATACGTTTTAACGCTTATAACGATTAAAAAATGTGTAAAAAACATTTGCGCTTCTTCGCGCTGAATCCGGCAATAATGAGATACGGATTTTTCAGCAATGCGTTTAAAACCAGCCTTTTATCGTCTGAAATGTCGTAAAACGTAAAAAACCAATGTAAAATTTATGTAAAAACATAATTAAAGCGAATTATAAAAAATTCGTGAAAATGTGTTGATAATACAGGGTTTTCGGCTTGATTTCCTTTTGCTTATAAAAAAATCGTTAAGGAATTTTTAAGCGCTTGCTTGCAATATTGAAAGTGAATAAGTGCACGCGTGTGGGCATTATATGCGTGCACAAAAAAAATGGGAGAATGTGTTATGAGAAAGAAAGCATTGCTGGTAACATCCGTTTTAATTGTTATCCTCGCATTGGTTCTCGTTTCGGTGATAGGCTGTACGCCCGAAGAAAAAACCTACGCCGTAACGCTTAATCTCGGCGACGAAACAGAAGTCCGCAATCTTACGGATCTGGAAGTCGCGCCCGTAGCTCCGACTAAAGACGGCTACGAGTTTGACGATTGGTATACCGATGCGGAATTGCAGAACAAGGCGACTTTCCCGATGCCTCTGGAGTCGGATATAACTTTGTACGCCAAGTATCTGCAGAAGTTTACGCTTACGCTCGTCAGCCCGGGTTCGGACAATACGACCCAGTCTGTTGCGAAGCTTAAACTTGCGCCTACGCCGCCGGACAGGGAGGGTTATACTTTCATTGGATGGTATCTCGATTCGAGTTACAAGAATGCCGTCACCTATCCGTACGTTCTTGAAAAGGACACGACTTTCTATGCAAGATGGTCTACGGGCGGTGAAGGCGGCTTTACCGTGAAGTTCGTTACGAACGGCGGTACGCCGGTAGAAGAAATGGTTTGTACGAGGATCGAAGAATTGCCCGTTACGACAAAGAGCGGCATGGTTTTCGCCGGTTGGTACACCAGCAGCCGTCTGGTCGGTAACCCCGTGTCGTTCCCGTACAACGTCACTAAAGACCTTACGCTTTACGCTAAATGGGTGGAAGACGAGGGAGATAAGGAGTACGAGTACATAACAGAGTACAAGAACGCTAAGAGCTCGCTCGAAACCATTTTCGGTCTGTTGCCCGATCCGCAAAAGACGGCTACCCTCGATCTGCAGACGACTATGACTACAGACAGCGGTACCGCGCAGATAGATATGCAGGGTAACTTCACTGTCGGCGGTAAGAACGAATTCATGTTCAGGGTGACCATGCTGGATAAGACGACGTTCGCGGTCTACTTTATCGGAAACGATATGTATATGGACCTCGGCGACGGCAATCCGCTTGTGCATTTCAGCGACATCAAACCCGATTACGTAGTAGCGTTCCTCGGCGATCTGCTGGTAGATATCGACGTGGACGAACTTCTCGATATGCTCAAGGACAAACTCGGAGGCATAGATATAGCCGGTACGCTCATCAACCTGCTGTTCAATTCTCCGTATTATACCGCAACGAAGAGACTTGCCGACAACATGATCATCAACGAATCCTATCAGTTTGAGATCAAGCTGAATTCGTTGGTCAGCAGTATCAATACGTTGATCGGCATGTTCGATATCGGCTCGCTGATAGGCATCAACCTCAATCTTACTCCGTTGTTCGACTGGCTGAACAGCAACATTCCTCAGCTTAAAGTTTATATGTATGCCGATACGAAGTACGACGAGACGATAAACAAGACGGTCGTTACAAGCATGCAACTCGTAGCGGAAGACAACGATCCGAACAACGACGTTGACGGCGAAGTGTTCAACTGGATGGTCGACAAGGCGGATATCAGAACGACGGATCCGATAGATTTCGCCGACGTTATCGCCGATATCGAAAACGATGAGACCAGAGATTTCTCGCTCAGCAATATCCAGTTCGACGTCGATTTGCAGCTGTACAGCGACGAAAACGGACTCGACGTAGCTAAACTCGTCAATCTGTTTGCTCCCGACATCGGTCTGCCCGAGGACACTCTCGTCCTGCATTCCGAATTCGGATACAGGATCAAGGCAAACGTCGACCTCGACCTTAATTATCTTAACAGCGAGGACGACAACAATCTCATATCACTCGAAATATACGCTGTGGATAAATCCGGAAACATTATCCTTAACGATAAGGTCCCGATGCTTCTGGGTATATATTACCGCAACGGTTCTCTTTACGTATCGCTCAACAGTATGATGCCCAATTACTGGAAGGCGGACAATATAAGAATTGACGGAATAAATCTCAAAGGCGTAGTTTCATATCTCGTGGAGATGGTAACTACGGCGATTGACGAATATTTCGGCACGAACTGGGACGATTACAAGACCGGCGCTAAAGAGCTCGCTCTCTCGCAGTCGGGCAGGGATATCGTAACGGTCGCTGAAGACGAATCGACAGGCGAAGAAGTCGTCTATATCAGCCCGACCATCCAGACGCTGATCACCGCGGTCGCAAGCATCGTAGGCTTCGAAGAATGCCTGTACGCTAACGACGATCAGATAGTAGTCGAAGTCAATCAGAAACTGTTTGAGGCGATCAACCAGTTCATGGGTGAAAATCCGATAGAACTGCCCATCGCCCTCGACGGTAAAGTAGCGCTCAACATGTTCGACAAAGGACTCGAAAGCGTTGAGATAAGCGCTACGGTAGGCGTTCCCGACAAGGATGCCGAAGGAAATAACGTCGTTGACGAAAACGGCAATATAGTTACGAGCGATCCGATAGAAGTCGGACTTAAACTTCACAACTTCATGCTCGGTTTCACTCAGAACGAATTCATCGATTCCGACGCGACCTCTCTCGCGGAGTATATCGACGAAAAGCTCGCGCAGACCAATTACGAGAGCAACCTCGGCAATCTGCTCGGTTCGGTGCTTTCGGGCGTCGATCTCAACGCGAGAGCGAAGGTGACTTTCAACGAAGGAACTTACGCGATAGGTAAATTCCTCGAAGGTCTCGGACTCAAAGAACTCGAAGGAGTACCTCTCGAATGGAAATTCACAGAGGACTTTTATATGAACGTAGGGCTTTCGATAATGATCTCTATAGACAGAAATACGAGGGCAAACTCTATGTTTGCTATAGAGATCACCGCTCTTGAAGACATAAACGTCGGCGGAATGACGGGTATGGATAAGGGTACGGTTATGCTGGGCGTTTACGGCTTCTATACCCAGGATACCAGCAGCGGTACCGGCGAATGGAAACCGCATATCCTTCTCGATATGTCCAACGTTAAGATCATGAATATCACGTTGCCCAAACTCAGTCTCGAATTCGACTTTGTTCAGACGCTTCTCGATCTGTTCGATAACATAAAGATCGGCGATCAGCTGCTGAGCGATTTCGATCTCGAGTTCGATATCATGTCGCTGTTCGGAGGAAACGACAGCACTTCCGGAGATGCTTCCGAGAGCGCTCTGTTCGCGGAAAGCGACGGAACTGCTGCGGGCACGACTCTTTCGGAATTCGGTTCGATAGTACTCGGTCTGAATGCTGAAAAGATCTACGCGTCGCTCACCCTCGGCGCTGTCGGTATGCTGCTCAACAAGATGGGCGTAGACCTGGGCGGCTTCGATCTCAGCACGATCGATCTCGCGCTCGATATGGATATAACCCGTACCGAAGGCTGGACGATAACGGCAAGCGGAGAGCTCATGCAGCCTGAAGAAGCGGATCAGCCGCAGAACCTGCTGATGGAGATCGAAATAGGAACAAAAGAATATCCGCTCACGGTAGGTTATGTGCGCGATAAGCTCACGGAAACCAAAAACAGGGTAGAGGCTGAAGTCGAAAGCTATACCGACGATCTCATCAAGGCGATCATCGACACTGTCGGTTACCTGTCGATAGACGTAACCATGGATCTGGCTACTTACGACAGTCATATAGATTTTACTAAGATAATCAATAATATATTGGTATCTCAGGGACAATACCTCGACTTGCCGATAGATATGTATCTCGATGACTGGAACAGCGTTTCTACGCTTACGCTCAAGTGGGATCTCGACCTTGAAGTCGTCACCAATTCGAAGCTGCTTCTCGCGTTCAATTACGGTGAAAAAGAGATAATCAGCCTCGGTATCACGGGCGGCGACATAGTCGTCGATCTTTCCGGTCTGGGACTGTTCGCGTTCAAGCTTTCCAACAGCAATCTCGTATCGTTGCTGATGGGTTATATTGACGAAATGATAGCGGATATAGGCAATCTCAATCTTACGGATATAATCAACGGTCTGCTTAATCCGGAAGACGACGTTCAGCTTGACGAGGTCGCAGGAGACATCGCTCAGGGACTGCATATGGCTGAACCGGCGGCGGAAGAGGGAAGCGTCATCACGATGGATCTCATAATGATGCTGCTTACCGGCGTCAGAGCGGAAGACGTGAGTCTGTTCGTTGATCTGACAGCTCCGACCATCGACAAGATATTCTCTTCGCTGCTCGGCATCGGCCTCGGATTCGATATAGATCTCGGTCTCGAACTCGATATGGTCGACGGAGAGATCAACCTTGACCTCGGACTCAGCGACGTAGTCGATTTCAGATCCGAATTCAAACTGCAGGTAGGTAAGCATGGTACGGACGACGATTTCATCGTCAACACTTCTGTGCCAGACATTGACGCTTCTACGGGCGATTCGATGGCTAAGACCCTCCTCGACAACCTCGATATAGCCGTATCGATAGACGTGCTCAGCAACAATATCGATACAGGCGGTTCTGCGAAGTATCTCAGACTTTCGGTAGAAAAGCTGAAGTCGCAGAGAGTTCTCAGCGACGCCGCGAAGACCCCGACGATCCCGGCGGGAGCATTCCTCGTGACTATCGCGAGAGTCAATTCGGACAGCGACTTCAACGACACGACTTCAACGTCCAACACGAAGGCGCTGGCATATCTCGTGCTCAACTATAATACAGGCAAGATGTCTGTATATCTTGCGAAGAACAATATTTCGCTCGTCGTCGACCTGGGCGATTACGTGGCGATAGACATCGATCTGGATCTTGTCACCACTCTCGGAAATCTGTTCCAGGGTCTTATCGATCAGATAGACGCGGCGGCATACGGCACCAACGAAATTTCCACGGCAAGCGAAGGCGGAGCAGAAGAGGTCGCGCTTGCGGAAGGAGATACGACCGAAGAGCCCAGCCCGTTTGCGGAACTGTTTGCGGACCTCGACGTTCTCAAACTGCTCAACGGCGGCATTGACGTCAGACTTACGTCTGCGGGCGTGTTCAACATAGACGTCTCGTTCAATCCTTACGAGATAAACAAGCTGATTGACGGCGTTATGTCCCTTATCTTCGGACCCAACACTATCCTGAATCTTGCAGAACTCGCTCCCGATATGTTCGGAAACAACTATCTCGCGAACGTTAACTGGGACAGAGTAAACAACGACAGCAGAGGCTTCTGGCAGACGCTCAAGGCTCAACTGACTCCGATGCTCAGAGAAGTCGTCACCAACATGGTCAGCAGTGCGCTTGCGCCGCTCATCACGGATACGCTTCTTAACAGCACTTACGATGTTATCCACGATATCCTTATGAGATTGTTGCCGCTCCCGGTATTCAACAGACTCAACGTGGGTATCACGACGCTTGACGGTACGTTCTCAAATATCTACATAAAGGGATACGACGACAATCAGGCGGTCGTTGACGATGACGGAAAGGTGCTTTCTAACACCACTTATAACGGCGGCGAAAGAACGACTGAGTATACTGCAGGCACGAGAAACGCGAGCTATAAGACGGAGATCTACCTGTTCAACAAGTCGGCTTCCGTCGGCTCTGAGGACAATACGGTCAGCGGCGAGAGCACGCCTGGCGTAGTAGACTGGGGAGATATAACGCTTTCAGTCAATTACGAGCCGTATGAATACAGCGGCAACTTCTTTGCGACGACTCCCGAGGAGATATCCGCGGCAAGCGCGGCGTCTTACAGCGAGCTGTACAATAAGTATTTTGCCAACAAGACCGCGCGTTATCAGTACAACACTACCGTCCAGAAATCAGACGTTACGTTCTATATCGCGACAAAGAACGGCAGCGGTGAATTGGTCAAGGGCGAGAAGCTGACGTCGAGTACGGTAAACTTGCTCAATGTATGGCAGATAGCTAAAGACGCGGCGGCGAGAGGCGATACAGCGGCAACAACGGTATACGTCATCGGATCAGCTACGTTCAGCGGAGAAGAAAAGACTCTCGAAATAGCAGTCAACGTCATGCCTGCCAACGAGATCAGATCGATAATCCCGATCGAAACGCACGCTTACGACGCTATCGTGGACGATATCACGATAGAGTTCGTGACGGGAGAAACGCGCGATATCAGTACTGAGGAGATGGATACGTTCAGCTATTCGGCGAACACGTTTACCGCACATTCCAAGCAGGTGAACGTCAAGTTCAGGAATGGCGTTGAAATGCCGATGACGGTAAACTTCATCGACAGTACGGTCGCGGATATCGTAGGAGGCGGCAGTGAACCCAGAACTTACGAAATCGATCTTTACGACTTTACCGCAAGCAACAGAACCATCGATCAGTTCACGCCCGAATATCTGTACATCAGATATTCCGACGGCGCGACGACCAGAATAGCGGTAGATCAGTGGGTAGTCCCGACAGAGTCCGCAGAGGCGATAGAGAATAAGGCTCAGAACGATATGACTTACGTCAGCGTTCCGGTTGAAGCGCTTATAGCTCAGTCGACGGCGGCGGCACAGTCGGTCACCCTGACGGTAAACATTAAGACTAAGGTCATTTCCGCGCTGGGTCTGGGCAGTACGCTCGACTCTCTGGAGATCAATCCTTACACCTATTTCCTCAATATGATAGGTTACAGCGAGGAAACGATCAAACCCGACACCGCGGTAGCTTACTACTATGAGGACAGAGACGGAAAGATCCAGTCTTACAACGAACAGGTCAACGTACTTATCGATATAAGCACGGATACTGAAGGCAACCAGTTCAACGAACAGAAGCTGTCATATCAGAGCGAAGGCAGATACGGCGGCACGGTCAGCCTCGACACGTCTTATTACGGCGCGAGAAGCGGTGTCGATCCTGAGACAGAAGGTTACGACGCTCTCGAAGGCGGTTACTTCAAGTGGAGCAAGGATATCACCGTCAACGTAGTAAAGAACTCCATCATAGCGGTCTATTTCGACGAAGAACTGACTGAAGAGATCTTTACTATACATCCGTACGAATACAACGCTCTCGACGAGGCAGGCAAACTTGCTTACTTCCCGTCGAAGGCATGGATCAAGTTCTCTTCCAATGCGGTAATGGAAATGCCGATACGCTGGTATGACGGCGGCGGCAATCTCCTCGATCCGTTGACCTATGTGCCCGACTACGATAGCTACAGCGAACAGTGGCAGATAGAGATCGGATTCATGACGGACGAATTCAGCGCTGCGGCTACCGCAAACGGTATCGATCCCGCGACGCTCGAAGCGAACTTCCTGCAGAAGACAAACGTAGGCGTGTTCGTAGACGGCATGGAGATCGAAAAACTCAACATGCCCGGCGCAGGCAGCGGCGACGATTATTACGAGGTCGATCCGATACAGGTGCTTTACCTCGGCAAGGACGCGTTCCCGTCGAGTATAGAAGTTACTTATACGGACGGCAGCACGGCTGAGATCGGCGTTTATAAGTGGTTAGGCGTCGAGGATATCGAGTTCTCGATGGCAGGCAGCGACGTGCGCGAGATAACCGTTATGCTGACAAAGGACGGCCTCAACAATTATACGGTCAGATACAAAGTCGTTGCAAAGAACGATCCCGTTTATGCGTACGACGAACTCGTCCTCGACCCGTTCGGATACGTAAACGTTACCGAGAACGGTCAGACCGTCAGAACGTATGAAGAATTCGGCACTACGCTGGACGTTGTATTCGACAGAGTGGCAAAAGAGCCTGAAGCCGAAGAGGCGGAAAGCAACGTCGTAAGCGTCAACGTCGCTGAATGGGATTTCACCGGAATAACGTTTACGTCGGGTTCTGAAGGCGAAGCGGTCGCGAAAGTCGCTAAGTCGGACGGCACTTATCAGAACGTAACGGTGCCTGTCAGAATGAAGAAGATCGCGACGAAAGAAGACGGTCAGCTCGATCTGTCTTACGCATATTACGGCTACGATTTCATGGCGGTAATGTACGACACGAACAGCGGCGTCTATTTCGCAAACTTCTCCGAAGAGATCAGAGGACTCAGAGAAGGATACGTAGACCTGATGATGACCTATTGGTGCGAAGGCGATCTCGAACTTTACGAAGGAGAGATCACTGAAGATATCGCAGACGACATCGTCACTGTGACGGAAGGCGACAAAGTAGTAAATTATATCAAAGTATACACGACGCGTCAGATCAACGTTTACGCAGACTTTACCGGTATGCCGCAGAATGTTACTGAAAGCGTATCCCTGTATTACCTTGAAGACAATCCTGCAGACAGTCCTGCCAACGTTCTGGCAAGAGAAAACGCATACGACGTTCCCGTAACGTTTACGGACGGAGGCGGTAATTATTACGAATACACCATGAAGGGTATGGTATGCGTACTGGGCGTATCCGGAACGAATATGGACGCATCGGAGGTTAACTGAAATGGAGAAAATTAAGAGAAACAAATTTACCGTATCGGTAGTTCTTCTGGTGATAGTCGCATTGCTTGCAACAGTACTGTTTACCGTGTTGGGGAACGACGACGTTCTCAAGACGGAAGCGGCGACGATCTCTGTAGAGGAAGTCGAAAACGCAACGATAGGTGACCACGGAGTGGGCGAGGTTGAACATCTCGCTCAGTCCGGCGGCGACAATGCCGTTCTTGAAAGATGGGGACTGCTGGGAAACACGAATTACAGAGTAGCCTGGGTAAGTTCGTCCGACGAACTTAAAAGGGAGTTGGAAACCGCTACCGCAGCCGGAACCGCAGGAACAAATACCATCATTGTTTTCACAAAGAACATCGATTGGAATCAGAGCAGTATAGCGGATGACGTCGGTACTCAGAAGTTCGTGGGTATACTCGACGGTAACGGCTATCAGCTCAACATAAATCTCACCGCAAGCACCGGCGGAGGCAACGGTAAGAAACAGGACAACAACAACGCATACTATAAGGTTACCCAGAACGACCTCGGCGATTCGGCAGACAACTTCTCCGGAACCGACGGCAACGGTATGCGCGGTATGGGTCTCGTCGTGGGCGTAAACGCAGGTACGATAGCGAATATGACCATAAACTATTCCGCTTCGGGCAGCGCGATGACCAACGTCACTCAATCGGGCGGCGAACCCGTCGACGGCGCTTCTCTCGACTCTGCGTCCAATCCCGACGTGCCGTACGGCTTCGGTATCGTCACCGGTATCAATATAGGCACGATAGACAACGTTTACGTCAATCAGCAGTCGATATTTACCGGCAACGCGAAGTCTCATGCAGGAACGGCAAACTACGATTATCCTGCAAATGCGTTTGAAAACTGCGCTTCGGTAGGCGGTATCGCAGGCGCGAATATGGGATACGGTAAGATCAACAACTGCTATATGTATATCGGCAACACGATCTGGGCTCAGGCGGACGGAGCGTGGAACGCCGGTTTTTCTGCAGCTTACAGCGCGGCGTTCGCGGGCGGTATCACCGGCTGGATAAGAGGTAACAACAGCCAGATCACATACTGCTATATAGACGGCAACGGAGAGGTGAACAGCTGGGCGATGAGAGGTGCAGATTACCCCGGCGTCAGCACCAATTACTGTATCAGTTTTGCCGGCGGCGTTACCACGGGTAAATTCCAGCTTTATATTCAGTCGCAGGCTTTGTACAGATACAGCTACGTAACCCCTCAGGACATGGGTGCAAACCAGGTCAAGGGTATAATCTCCAACTGGAAGGGTATCAGAAGAGATTCTTATGCGAGCGGCACTTATATGTCCCATACTTCCGACTACATGACGTCGGCAAGGAAAGCAACAGGTATGCCTTTCGATTTCCTGAAATCGGCTGACCAGGGAAGCGACAAGCAGGACATGATAGTGTTCACTTACAACTATAAATACGAGACGGGCAACACTGCACTCGATATGCCTCATTCAAACTATAACGGTTCGACGAACGGAAGCGCAGTGCTGACCTCCAACTGGTCTGAAGTTTACAGCTGGACGCACTCTTTGTCGCGCGGCGAAAGCTCTGTTTCGGTAACGTTCGAAGACGGATATCTGAGAGTTCAGGCAAATGCGGATCAGTACGTAAACGCGACGGGCGTCGATCTGGATTCAGTGACCAGGAGTTCGCATCCGAGCGGATATATGCCCACGTACAACGATTCTTACGTAGGTAATATGATATGGGGCACCGATATTTATACCATAGGTCCCGATATCGCGCCGGAATCTGCGGATAACATTGCCAGCGTCGTTATCAGACCGACGTCAAAGGTGGGCTCGTTCGTACGTTATTTCAACGCTAACATGACGAAAGGTTCTTACGTCGTAAAGTTCGGTTCGACGTACAGTTACACCGTTACGGATAACAAAAACGCGACTACGAGGCAGTATAACGGAGACGACGTTTCGGATATGTTGCCGTCGCTTTCGTTGAAGAATTCCAACGGAGACAGCATCAACAACCCCAATACCGCTTACTATCAGTGGTCTTATTCCACAGGCGGATCTCAGGTCGAATTGGAAGATACGATATATCCTGCAACGTATACGATACAGCCGATGGCGGTTATCGACGACGTGGCAAACTCTGAATACGTCTATTACGACGCGGCGCAGAGAACGCTTGCTCTGAATAAGGGCTATGTATCCACCGTCATAGTTTCTATGGCTACGTTGTCGCTGAATTATACTGAGACGGCGTGGGTCAACAGCGCGAGCATAGGCGTAGAGTTCACGACCAACGGCTCTGCATCGTATACCACCATAATAGACGCTTATCAGTATCAGGGCGGCACAAACAATTCGATAATAGATCTCAATCTGTCGGGTACAAATAATTTCACTATCGTTGAAAATACGACTACCCCCAAGAACGGCAGACAGATATTCAATGTGGTCGCATTCGTGAAGAAAGCAGACGGCACTTACGTTCAGGTCGCGGATACTGCAAAGGCGGCGGTAGACAAAAAATCCGTTACGATAAAAGTAGATAACGCAGTGCCTGTGCTTACAAACGAAACGTATTATCTCGCAAATCAGTTCGGTGAAGCGACGATAGACGAGATCGGCGGAATGATCGCCGCGGATCCTTCGAAATACGTTGCCGTCAGCAATGACGAAGTCAGGAACGGCAAATGGTTCGGCGAACAGATAATCGCCGTCGCTAACGTCGGAGACGAATCCAGAAGCGGCGTCAACGCACAGTCTGTCGGCGTGCAGGAAGCTGTTCCCAACGGAACTTTCGGAAACGTTCCTGAGGAGAATTATTACAGCACGGTCGGCAGTGACGGCAATGCGGTGATCGTCGTGCGCGTTACCGGTCAGGTAAGATTGCAGATCGCGGTAAGCGACGTCAAGGGTAACAGCAGCAATATAATCCTCAACGGCGGCGAAAGCGTAAATATAGACAGCGTCGAACTTACGTTCAACAGCGTAGGCTTCGGTAACAAGACGCTTGAAACGACTTACAATATCGTATCTGTCGCAGGCAAAGCTTTCAGCAGGATCAGGGTCAAGTTCAACGCTACGTTCGGCGGCTCCGGTCTCAACGTCTGGTATTATATCGACAACGATACTCAGCTTACCGCGGATTCTACTGACGTACCCGAGGGCGCGGAGTGGAAACAGTATACGTTCACTACCAGCGTCGTTTCGGGAAACGAAGCGAGCATAATCATACCTGAAGGAATGGAAAACGCCGCGTTGTTCCTGATGTTCAAGAACGGCGTTGAAGAGAGCGAAGCTGTAGTGATGAGAGTTACCACTAATATGTACTCTACGTTTACGGTCGACCTCAACGGCGCGAACATTCAGTTCAACGCGCAGTATGTCACGGTAATTAAGACGACGACAAACGAAGCGGGAGAGCAGGTCGAAACGACTTATAACCTCGATCAGCTTGTCAACGGACAGTACGAAGGGGTAAATCTTGTCGATTTCTTCAGCAAGACTTACGACGGAACCGACGTACTCAACAAAAACGTTAAATTCGGTTTTACGATAGACGAAAGCGTTGCGCTCATAAGCGGCACACATTATACGGGCGACTTCCTTGCGGTATCGGAGCAGGGTAATTTCAGAACCTCATGGCTTCAGGTCGTTGCAGAATACGACGAGGTGAATTCCGGAAGTTGCGCTTTGAGAATATATATGACGACTACGTCGGAAAGCCCGATAGATATGAACATAGCCATCAATTACGGCGGAGACACCGGCGTACAGCAGACCTTGTCAGTGCCCACGCGCATCGACAGGATCAATATGGCGTTCGATATCGACCAGATATTCAGCGAAGGCGCAGACATTACGATGAGTAAAGGCTCTTATACCATCGACGGAGCAGACGTGACCTTCAACTGGGTATACGGCGACGTGTTCGACGGACTTGTCGTTACTATAAACAACGACGAGTCGGGCGGTACGATGTCGTTCAGATTCAATTGCAACGGCAAGAATGACGAAAAGTATATGAACGTCGGCGGCAGCTACACCGCTTACGTAGACGCGATCAAGATCGACAGCCCCGTATATCAGATGGACGATTTCGCTCAGCTGGTAAATAACGACGGATCGTATACGGGAGACGCTGGTCTGAACTACACCGTTTCTATAAGCGGAGAGATACCGATAATAGTGGCGGCTAAAGAGGTCAGACTTACGTTTGCGCTCGACGGGTCGACGAAATATTCGTTCTCCATACCGTACGATACAGAAGAACACGTGATGACGGCTCAGTACACGGACGTCGACGGCAACGTTCAGAATGCGACGGTAACATGGAGAAACAGCTCAGGATCGGTAACGACGCTCAACTCTATCAAGGAGATAGGCGTTTATACCGCGGAAGCGAGCATAGAAGACGGCAACTATGTGATAAAGGGTCAGTATAGGCAGACGATCACGATACAGGCGACTTACCTCGACATACTCGTACCCGATAAGACGGTGCAGTATAACGACGGCAGCGCGGTAACGTACATTCCCGATCTGCCCGAAAACTCTCCGATCGCAGGAAAGACAGTCGTATATACGATAACCTATTACAAAAAACTTGCGGATTCGATACAGCTCCTCGGTACCAACGTTGAGATAACCGAAGTCGGCGAATACTACGTAAGCGTGACTTTCGATCCCGAGCAGCAGACCGATCCCGATCTGCAGAAGTTCGCGAGAAAAGAGTACACCAAAGAGGGAGGCACGGGTCTCGACAGCTATATCGCGTTCAACGTGGTCAAAGCGGATACCGCGATAAGCGGCGTTGAAAGCCAGGTTTCCACTTACAATGCAGCTGCGCAGATGATCAAATATTCCGACGCTGTGGTCAAATCTCTTGCAAGCAAGAAAGACGTCAGCGGAGCAAACATCGTGTTGCAGTACTGGGACGACGCTCAGCAGTCGTACGTGAATTTCGATGCGTCTTCGAACAACGGTAAATACGAAAACGTAGGTACTTATAAGTACAGACTCGTTTACGAAGGCAACGAAAATTACAACGAATCATCGGTAGAGCTGACTTTACAGATAGATCCCGCAGAGATAACGGGCGTCATCTTCGGTTCTGCTATCGAGGGAGAAACCGTAACGGGTATCTCGCAGCAGTACAACGGCAAAGAGATATCTCTCGCGGCTGACATAAGCGGCACTAACGTAAAGAACAATCCCGACGTTAAAGTCGAATACAGAAAGATCGCGATCGGCGCTTACACGGAAGACGTGCCGACTTACATCAGCGTAGGCAGGAACCAGGTATGGCTGAGAGTTTCTTGCGGCGACAATTATCTGCCTTACGAAACTACGGCATACGTTATAATCACTGCGGCTCCGGCTCCCGACGATATTGTCGCGTTCGACTCTTCCAACCCCGGCGGAATAATGCTTGATGAAATCGAGTATGACGGTAAGGAACATTCGATAAAGTATACGCTGAACACCGGCAAGTACGGCGAAGATGAGATCCTCAGCGTGAGCGCAAACGCGACAAGCGCGACCGACGTGGGAGAATACAACGGTTCTATAGAGATACTTCTGCGTAACTACGAAACCTATTATCACGATACCAGCTTCACGATCGTACCCAAGAAGATCACTGAAGCGGATAAGTCGATATACGATGAGATCCAGGCGGAAGAAGGTCTTACTTCGGATACCAATCTTTACAGACTCGTTGTTACGTTTACCGGCGTGGACGGCGAGACCGTAGAAGCCCAGCCTACCTTCTGGCAGGATAACAAGATAGTGTTCCCCGACGCGCTCGGAAGATTGCCCGCGGGTACTTATAAGGTAACTTACGATGCGGGAGACAACTACGACCTCAGCGCCGTAACGGTGGGAGAGCTCACTCTTGCGCAAGGTACGGGAGAGATCGTGTGCGATCACGCGGACGAAAACGGCGACGGTATCTGCGATAAGTGCGGCACTCAGCTCAGCGACGTTGACGATAAGTGCGATCACGTAGACTCGGACGGCGACGGCAAATGCGATAAATGCGGCGCGTCAATGGGTAACGTTACTCCGCCCAAAGACAATAACGTAGCAATGTACGTTGTCGTTGCGATATGCTGCGTACTGATAGTCGCTTCGATAGCGGGAGTAATTGTCGCGGCAGTAATGAAGTCCAAGAAGAAGAACAAAAACCGTTACAACATTATTTAAAAAGTGATATCCCGCGGCGTGACCGCCGCGGGCAAAAGTAACTGTAAAACAGTTTACGGAGGGAAATGTATGGAAAAAACAAAGAAAAGACTGGTCACGTCTGCGATCGTTGCGGCAATAATCCTTGCCGTAGTGATCTGCGGTACGGTTTTCGGTCAGAACACAGGAGTTGTAAAAGATCCCGTGAATATCGAGGTCGGTGCCGACGGAGTTATTACGGGAGTGTACAACGCACCTGAAGACGCACAGGCGTATTACCAGGATCTTATCACAAATCAGGGCTATACGCCTGTCGACAGCCAGGAAAAATTCACCGAATATTTCGCGTCCGGCACAACGAAGGACAGCGGAAAATATGCGCTCAATCCTTCTGTCGAATTCACGGCTCAGAGCGCGAAATACCTGAAAAACGTAGTGATAGACGGCTGCGGAGCGAAAGTAAACCTCAATATCAACGCAAGCGAGGCTTTCAGCGACGCAAGTACGGTCGGTTCCAGCAGTACGACGGGTATCCCTGAGTTTGGTCTCGGCGCAAATACGATGTTCTATCACGCTCCGATAGCTTTGAACGAACAGGTCTATATAAAACCGTACGGCGGACTGGCGGATTATGCGGTGAATACGACTATCAGAAACATCGAATTCAATCTCAGTTCCGCAACCGCTTCGCACAGTTATACGAGTTTCGGCTCTATTCTGATCGGCGGCGTTTTCGGCATTATGAGCAATTCTTCTGCCACCAATTGCAGTTTCACGACCAAGATCAATATCAACTATACGTATACTCTCAATCCGTACGGAGGCGGTCCGGTTGAAGGTAATGCAGGTGCGAGAAGCCGTGTGTACGATCTTACGCTTTCTTTCGGTTCGCTTGCGGGTTACGTATATGAAAGTACGATCAGCGACAGCAGCCTGTATATCGATCCGACTACAAGCATCTATATAAAGGCGGAAGGTAAAGAAGGCGGCTGGTACACCGGCAATCAGGGTACTCCGAGGGCGGTCATAGGCGGTCTTATAGGTATTGCTCAGAATAACAATACGATAAAGAATATCGCAATTTCGGGTGCGGGCGCTCTTACCGCCGATCCGGGCGGCAGCGAATATTACCAAGTCAAAGGTTCCGCAAAACTGGGCATCGCCGGCGGACTTGTCGGTATCGTTGCCGATTCTGAGAATCAGGCTGACTTTTTCATGCTCAAAGCGGAAGGTAATACGCATATATACAATATCGTCAGCACATGGTCAGGATCTGTTACCATGTGGGGTATAGTTGACGGTTCGATCAACTATACGTTGGCTGATAATACTACAGTATACGGAGCTCTTGTCGGAATAAAGGGAAAATATTCGTACGGTGAAGGACAGTCCGCTTCTGCTCTCAACAGCGATTACCTGCACGGTATTTATAAACTTTACAGCGAGGATACTCAACCCACTGGCAACGCGGTTTCTTATTCTTATATTAAAGACGCTTCCAACACGAACGTAAATTATTCTGCGGCAGGCATTGAGTTTTCCAACGTCAGGATAAAGGAAGACGGGCAGGAATGGCTGGATATCACAGGAGACAAGAAAGTCGATATAGGATTCAGCGAAGAAGGTCTCACTGTCACGTATGACGCGACCGACAGCGCGAGCGTTGCTTCCCGCGCAATATTGTGGGAGTATGTAGAACACGTTACTTCGGGAGACCAGACGACCACTGAGACGACGGAGGCATGGAACGTAAAGAATGAGGGCGGATCTGAAAAGATCATATCTTCTTACGAAGATGCTGTAAAGACATTTACCGTTACCGTCGCTAACAACGCCGTGCTGAACAGACGTTACGATTTCGTTACCGGTTACTCGGCTTATTACAGAGTGGACGGAGAAAGCGGCTTCGGATACGAAGACAAACTTACGGGAAGCGTCGGTACGAGAACGTACAACGTCAGCGAAGGACCGTACGACGGCAACGTTCTTGCGGCGCCCACGGTACAGCTTTATCTGAGCAGCGATTATTCGGGTTCGCCTGTCGCTACTTCGGCGGACGGCGCGCAGTGGGTCATACGTAAGAACGGAAGCGGCGCGGATATCGCTGTCGGTGACAATCAGACCAAAAACGTAGGCATATGGTATATGAGTTTAAGAAGTACCGAAGATGAAGGCGCAGGCTATTTTTATACGGCGACCGACGGCAGCGGTAAGAATTACGTCGCTTATAAGAACGACAACGCTCTCGTATCCGATGCTCTCGGAGAGACAAAGGTCACTACGAGAAATTACGTATACACGATAACCCAGAAGATCATCACTCCTTCTATCGTTGAGAAGACTCCTGAAGAGCTGATATACGACAACGCGGCAAAGATATTCTCCGTGAATTTCGGTGAGGAGATATGCGGCGGGGATACCGTTACGCCCAAGCTCGTGTACTATACGGTAGACGGTGAAACTCTGACTACTACCGAAAACGCTACGAATGCGGGCAATTACAGGGTAAAGATCGAAAGCATAAGCAACGCTAACTATGCGCTTTCGTCCGATCAGATATTAAGAGACTTTACGATAACGAAGAGAGTCCTGAATTCTACGATAGACGACAGCGTTACCCAGTTTACTTATAACGCTGAATTCCAGGCTCCCGGCGTTACGATAGCAAATCAGATCCCCGGCGTAGATCAGAGCGCGGTGGTATCCGTCACGTATAAGAGAAACAACGTTATCGATTCCAGCGGTAATGCCGGCGATTACGTTATGACCGTAGATCTTACGACTTCTGCAAAGGCGAACTACGAGCTTGAGGGAGACACTGAGCTTTCCTTTACGATCAATCCCGCTAAGCTTGAGTATACGGGCGCTTCAGAATATTCGTTCGTTTACGACAGCCTCGGCGTCGATTACGATAAGTTCTACAACCTTGAGACGAACCCCATCAGCGTTGGCAACGCTTCGATAGGAGACGTTGTAGAATACGACGTTTATTTCAGACCTTACCGCGTGGACGACGAAACGACGGAAGGTTACGATCCGGCGGCGATCGTCGATGCAGGCGTTTACGATTGTATGATCTATGCTAACGTCAGCAACTACGAGGAATTTATGCATAAGATCAAAGTGACCATTACTCCTGCTCAGGTATCGTTCGGCATCAATCGCGTAAGCGGAACTCCCGACGAAGACGGCAACTATGCTTATACCGGCAAGGAAGTCAGCTTTACCGCTCATTATTCCGGCATAGGTTACATCGACGTCAGCTTTATAGGTTTCGAAACAAAGATATATCCCGCTGTATACGAGTCGGACGAATGGAAGATCGTTGAAGGTTCTGAAGGCGTTTCTTCTGTCGTCAACGCAGGCAACTATATCGTTGTGATAGAGCAGACCAAAGGCGCGGATATCGACACGAACGCAAACTATGACACTGCGAGCAATCCCGGAACCAGACAGCTTGCGTTTACGATAAACAAGGCTACGCTTACCTGGCTGTTCAGCGGAGAAGGTCTCGAATATAATGAAGAAAACGGCGAATATTACGCCGAATACAACGGTCAGACCTTTACGCTTTCGCTCGAAGGCGGCGATCTCGAAAGCCAGCTCGCGGAAGGCGATAAGGGTAAATACGCTCTTACCGGCAACGTCGAATATATCCGTACGACCGCAGAGGGCGATTACTCCGTCGGTACGAACGGCGTAAGAGACGCGGGCAGCTATATCGTTTCGCCTGAGGTCACTTTTGCGGAAGGCACTCCCGAACTTTTCGTCAACTACGATATCAAGGGCGGGTCGCTTGAGATCACACAGAGAGTAGTCACTATCGTTATCAAAAACATTTCGGTTCCTTACGGCACGCACTTTGACGAGATAACAGGCGAAAGTTTCTCCAATATGTGGTATTATGCTGAAGGCAGCAACGAATTCCTGCCTGAAGACGGAAATATGCTGACGTTCTATCTCAGAGATATCCCGATGGAGGAGACCCCTGTCAGAGGCACCTATCCGTATACCTTCCTCCCCAGCCTTGTGAATCCGAACGCCACCAACTATCAGATCAACAAGGTGAACGAGGCAGGCGACAATTCTTACTGCACGATAACCGGTCTCGAACTTCAACTCGAAGTAGTCGTTACCGATAAGGACGGAGCGGAAGTCGCGGTTTATCCCGTTAAGAGCGGAGCGTCTTTCGAAGCGAGCGCGCTTTACTACGGCGGCGACTATAACGTTACCGTAAGAGCGACCAACCTCGAAGAGGACAATCCCGGTATCGAGTGGCTCGTAAGCGGTTACAAGTTCAAAAACGTTGCGGACAGCAATACCGTGACTTTCGAGCTTACCGCAGACTCGAATAAGGTCTACTATATAGGAGCAGATAAGTCCGCGACCAGCGAACCCGACGGTATATTCTCTCTCAAGTTCGACGTGAACAAGAGAAACGTACAGATAACTCCCGTCGACGTTGAGGTAGAATACGGCAACGAATTCGTATCCGCAGGCGTTACTTACGGCGGCGACGGCTTCGCTGAAGGCGAACAGGATAATTTCCAGTTCAAGTGTGAGACCGTTCTCGGCGAAAACGTAGGCGATACCGCTGAAATCACCGCGACTTTACAGAGCGGAGACGAATCTAATTATAATCTCGAGTACAACACGGGTACTGCGATCCGTGTGGCGAGAGTACTCAAAATGACGTTCAACAACAGAGATAAGATCTACGGAGACGGAACTCTCGCGATCGGCGAAGGCGACTACGCTATCGCAGAAGGCAGCATAGTCGAAGGCGATGATCTGGGTCTTGCGTACGTTCTCACAAAGGACGGCGAGACTTATACCGACGTCGCAAACCTCGCGGCGGGCTCTTATACCATCGGCGCGACGGCGACGAATACCAACTATACCATTGTCGTCGAGAACAGCGGAGAATTTACCGTCAATCCCAAGGCGGTAGACGTTACGCTCACTTCCGCGACAGCGACTTACGATAAGGGCGCTCATCACGTCACCGCGACGATAAACGGTCTTATAGCGGGAGACGAAGGCGTTACCGCTACCGTACAGTATCTGAAGGACGGACAGCCGATAACCGGCGAACCCGTATACGCAGGTATCTATACTGCGCAGGTAACGGGCTTCTCGACCCGGAACTACTCTGTAAAGAGCTTTACCGAGGACGCTACCGTCACGATCGATAAGGTCGACGTGACAGTGACCGTGCTGCCGGGTAAAGCGGCTTACGGTACGGGCGTTATCGTACCTGTTGAGGAAGGCGCATATTTCACCTCTGATAACGAGATGTTCAACGGCGACGACCTCGATCCTTACTATATCTACGACGACGGAAGCGAAAACGTTTCAGAACTGTTCCCCGGCGAATATGCAGGCTCTCTCAGCCTCGGCTTCAACGGCCCCGCGGGCAGCAGCTACAACGTGACTTTCACAAAGGCTGATCTTACGGTCGGCGCAGCAAATCTTGCCGAAGTAGCTCGCCTCGAAGAGGAAAGCTCCGTTTACGACGGCAATGCTAAGACGATAAACGTCATCAACGTACAGTCCGACCTCGTGACCGTAGTCATCACCAAGGACGGTAAAGCGGTCGAAAGCGTGGTCGACGCGGGTACCTATACCGTAAAAGTCACTTCCGACAGCGAAAATTACTTCGGCGAAGCGACTCTGACCTACACCGTAGAAAAAGCTCAGCTTGATGTTTCGTTTACGGGCAGTAAGGTCTACGACGGCGTTAAGGTCGACCTCGCAAGCCTCGTTGACAAGAAGTACGGAGAGGTTTCCTTCACGATAACCAAAGACGGCAAAAGCGTTGACGAAATAAAGGGCGCAGGTAATTATTCGATCACCGTTACCGCGGGCGAAAATTCCAACTACACCGGCTCGGTTGAAGGTCTCGTCTACACGATCACAAAGGCGAACGTAAACGCTCCGACCAGAAACGACCTCACCGTGACCGCATTCTGGAACGGATTTACGATCACCGATAAGAACGGCGTACATCCCGTGCTTATCACTCTTACCGAAGGCGATTGGGACGGCGCTACCGATTCGATCACGGGTCTTATGCCTGAAACAGAATATACCGTATACGTCAAGTTTGCAGGCGACGACAACTATGTAGAATCCGGAGTGTTCTCGATGACCGTCACCACAGGCAAAAAGGTAGCGGCTGTGCTCGATCCCGACGATATAACTTATACCGTCTACTACAACAGGATAGTCGTGACCGTTGACGGCGACGATTCTTACGCTTACAGCAAGGACGGCGGCAAGACCTGGCAGGACAGCAATACCCTCAGCGGTCTTAAGGCGAATACCGAATATTCCGTATCCGTCAAGATCAAAGAGAGTGCTTCTTCAGGCGAATCCAACGTCGTGACAAAGAATATCGCTACGGGCGGCGACCCTGCGGCGTTCAACGACGCTCTTAACTCTTTCGGCGATACCGTTACCGCGGCAGATCTCGACAAGTACGAAGCTATGATGGATGCTTACGACAAGCTCGCGGACGGCGATAAGGCGGCGATCGACAGCGCTAAACTCAAAAAACTGCAATCGTCTTACAACGCTCTGATCGCAGAGGTAAACGGCGACGTCATCGCGGCTCAGAACGTCGCGAGAAAGGCTGCGGGTAAGGGCGCGGCTGCTGCGGCGGCAAGCGTGCTCGCTGTAGTTGTTGCGGCAATAGTCGCAAAGAAAAAGTTCGTATTCTGAGAGGTGAATAAACTATGAAAAAAACCATAACAGCATTTTTGATCGTACTTACGGCGCTTGTGCTCGTACTTTCGTTCGTCGGCTGTAACGTAAAGATAACCACCGACGAGATATGGAATCTCGCTACGTTCAAAACGTCCAGCGGAGAGGCGGGCAGAGACGTGTACGTAAAAGTCAGCAAAGACGGCGTCACCTTCTATGAATACAAGACGGAAAAAGGCGTCGGCGGCGTCATTATCCAGCGCGACGGCATCGAAGCGCCCGAACTCGATCTTTCGAAAAACGGAACTTCGCTTAATCTGTCGACTGACTATCTCGCTAACGAGCAAACCAGTTTCGAAGACAATATCACGACCTATAAGGCTGATATCCAGAACACGAAAGCCGTACTCGATATCGAGAACGCCAGAAACGCAAAGATCACGATAAAGGTGGACAGCGAGGCTAAAAAGCTCATTTCGACGCAGATAGAGTACGTCGGAGCGGGCGGCAGCAGCGTTATAGTCACCGTCACCCCTTACTACAACTGATATCGGGTGAAGCGTAAGTCGTTCCGCACACCCTCCGTAGCGGACGACGCAAATTCAAGAAAATCCCTCTTCCCGCTCGTCGGGGAGAGGGTTTTTGCGCTACCGCGGGGGGTAGCCGTATAGGCTTTGCTAAGCGAAATAAGTATCGATACGCGTAAGCCGACCAATGAACCCCGACACAGCCGCTTAGCAGCAGCATGGAAGGCTTTGTTGCGTGTAAGAAGTGAAGTAAACGAAAAAGGCTGATATCAGCGTTAAAAAGCAACAATCCGCGAAGCGACATATGCTCCCGGTCACACCGGGCACCCCGTCACACGGGGCACACGTCACACCGGGCAGTATGACAGGCTTTGCTTAACGTGGAAAGTATCGATATGCGTAAGCCGATTCATGCTCCCGGTCACACCGGGCAGTCTGACAGGCTTTGCTAAGCGAAATAAGTATCGATACGCGCCAGCCGACTCATGCTCCCGGTCACACCGGGCGCGCCAGCCGACTCATGCTCCCGGTCACACCGGGCGCGCGGGCTTGAAATATGCGCGGGAATAGGATATAATGGATCTATGAAATTTCAGGATATAATAGTCGGCGGCGGCGCTTCGGGCGTCGTCACGGCAATAATGCTCGCCCGCAAGGGCAGAAAAACTCTCGTTCTCGAAGCGCAGGACAGGGCACTTAAAAAATTGCTTGCTTCGGGTAACGGCAGGTGTAATCTTTCCAATTCTGCGGTTTGTCCCGAAAGGTATAACGCGCCTTCTTTCGTTGCTCCGTCATTGAGCGCCTTCGGACTTGAAGATGTCAAAGATTTTTTTCTTTCCGTCGGCATAGAGCTGAGGGAAGAGGACGGCAGATGGTATCCCTACAGCCTGAGCGCGGGAAGCGTTGTCAACGCGCTGTTGCGTGCGGCTGAAAAGGCGGGCGTTGTTACCGTTTGCGGCGCAAAGGCGGACAGGATAACTAAAGACGGGCTTTTCTGTGTAAGTGCGGCGGGCAAAACGTATTATGCCGAAAATGTGATATTCACTGCGGGGAGCAACGCTACGAGCGGCTTAGACTCTCTGTCTCTTCTTTCTTCTTTCGGACATTTTTCCACTGAAAAATTCGCGAGCGTGAGCTATATCCCTTCAGACTCTGTGAAAGGAGCTTCTGGCGTACGCGCTAAGGCTGCTTTAAAGCTGATATGCGGCGGTACGACCGTTTTTTCAGGCGAGGGCGAGTTGCTCTTTAAAGACAACGCGCTTTCGGGAATTTTAGCTTTTGAAGCCTCTTCGCGATATGCGCGTATGCTGAGAGAGGGGAAAACCTGCGAAGGAAGGATAGATTTTACGCCCGACAGAAGCGAAATTCAGTTAAAGGAGTTTTTCGAAAAATGCGACCTCGATTGCGTTGACGCGCTGTGTGCGTACGTTCACCGCGCGCTTGCCGTCGCGATCGCGAAAAAAGCGGGGGTGAAAGGGGCGGCAGAGGACAACGCGGATAAACTCGCATCCGTGCTGAAAAATTACAGGGTCGTATTTGGCGGAGTCTGCGATATAAAAAACGCTCAGGTAGTTTCAGGAGGGCTCGACCTGAAAGATTTCGATCCGCACGGTTTGCAGTCGTTTAAGCTAAAAGGACTTTTTGCTGCGGGCGAAGCTCTCGACGTGGACGGCGATTGCGGAGGTTTCAATCTCCATTGGGCGTGGGCGAGCGCGCACGCCGTAGCCGTTAAAATAGCGGAGGGCAGGAATGTTTAAGCTTAATAACGTAATTTTGCCCGAAGGGTATAAAGAAAATGACGTAAGGCGGGAAGTCGCGCGTTTGCTTAAAGTAAACGATGCCGCGATATATGATATAAAACCGCTGCGAGTCTCTCTCGATTGCAGAGGAAGAAGGGCGGCTTTCGTTCTGTCCGTCGGCGTTTCTCTTAAAGACGAAGAGGAGTTTTTAAAGAAAAGCAAAGAAAAATATTCGCCTTGCGAGGAGACGATGAGACTTCTGGATATAGCGGAAAGTATCGGTGCGAAAGCTCCCGATAAACCCGTTGTCGTTGTCGGCAGCGGACCCGCAGGACTTTTTGCGGCGCTTACTCTTGCTTATGCGCGCATGAGACCGATAGTGCTTGAGCGCGGCGACTGCGTTGAGGAGAGAACGCGTAAGGTGAAAGCTTATTCCGACGGCGGGGAGCTGGATACCGAAAGCAACGTCCAGTTCGGCGAAGGCGGCGCAGGGACTTTTTCAGACGGAAAGCTGAATACGGGAGTAAGCAGTTCTCTCATCGCGACCGTGCTTGCGGAGTTCGTCGCTTACGGCGCGCCCGCAGAGATAGTTTACGATTCGAAGCCGCATATCGGTACGGACAAGCTTGTCGAAGTCGTTTCCAATATGCGCAGAGCCGTCATAGCCGCGGGCGGAGAGGTGCGCTTTAACAATAAGCTTGCCGATATCGTCGAAAAAAACGGAGCGTTGACCGCGGTAAGAGTCGTAAGTTCTCAAGGAGAATACGAATTGCCGTGTTCAGCATGTATAATCGCGATAGGGCACAGCGCGAGAGATACTTTTGAGATGTTTTCCCGCCGCGTTCTCATGCAGCAGAAGCCTTTCGCGATCGGCGTAAGGATAGAACATCTGCAAAGAGATCTGAATGCCGCGCGTTACGGATTTGAACACAAAAACCTTCCGCCCGCAGATTATAAGGTCGTCGCTAAGACTTCGGACGGCAGAGGTTGCTATTCCTTCTGTATGTGTCCGGGCGGTTACGTCGTCGCAGCAGCGTCCGAAAACGGCGGAGTCGTCACCAACGGCATGAGTACTTATGCGAGAGACGGCGAAAACTGCAACAGCGCGCTTCTCGTGGGAGTGAATACCGCCGATTTCGGAGCGGACGATCCTCTTGCGGGAGTACGTTTTCAGAGAAGGTACGAAAAAGCCGCTTTCGCGCTCGGTAGAGGCAAAGCCGTATGCCAGAGAGTGGGGGATTTCATGTCGAAAAAGGTTTCTTCGGCATGCGGAGCAGTGAATCCGACCTATCCGCGCGGGGTGGAATACGCGCCTCTCGACGACTGCCTTCCCGCGTACGTCTGCGGCGGACTCAGGGAGGCATTGCCGCAGTTCGAGCGCAAAATAAAAGGCTTCGCTTCGCCTGACGCGTTGCTTACGGGAGTAGAGACGCGTTCCAGTTCTCCCGTCAGGATATTGAGAGACGAAGAAGGCGACAGCTCCGTAAAGGGGCTCATGCCTTGCGGCGAGGGCGCGGGTTACGCGGGCGGCATAACTTCTGCGGCGGTAGACGGCATAAAAACCGCTCTCAATCTGCTGAAAAAGCTTTCCTGACGTCGAAAACACGGTTTCAAGCCGTAATATTGCATGAATAAGGGCAGCCGAAGTTATCGTATCTGTTTTTGTTTTATAACGATTTTTTTAATTGATTGTAAACAAATGCTGTGTTATAATAGCGGTTGAGGACGTTTCCTGCGCGCATACTTACGTGCGGAAAGTATAATAAGCCTTACAGGAACAATACTAAAATAAACGCAAAGGTAAAACAATGACTTCGAAACAAAAAATAATACTCGTTTCCGTACTCGTCGTCGTCGCCGTCATACTCGTGGCGGTAGGCGGATATTTCATCGCTGTGTTCTCTTCCGCAAGCGGGCAGAGGACGAGCGGCGGTTTCACATACGACGTAGACGGAAAAACCGTTACGATAATTTCGTATACGGGAAACGATACGACTGTGACCGTGCCCGCCAAGATAGGCGGCAGGCGCGTCGCTAAGATAGCGAAAGGCGCGTTTTCTTCGTCCAAGGCGACAAGTCTCGTGTTTGACGACGATATCGCTCAGATAACTTTTGAGGACGAATGTTTCAAAGGGCAGACGACTCTGACTTATATCCAGTTGCCGTCAGCGCTCAAGGAGATCCCCGAGAGCTGTTTCGAGGACTGCACTGCGCTTGAACATATCGTGATCCCCGGCGGAGTTACCTCGATCGGCGTGAGCGCTTTCGAAGGTTGCACTTCTTTGACTTATACGGGAAACGACAGTACTAACAAAGTCGTTACTTTGCCGTCTGAACTCAAGACTCTCGGCGACAGCGCGTTCAAGGACTGCACGAAGATATCTTCCGTAAAGTTCGGTGGCAAGCTGCAGACCGTATCCGAAAGTTCTTTTGAGAGCTGCACTCAGCTTTCCAAGATAGATTTCGGCACTGACAGCGCGGTTTCTAAAATAGAAGAAAAGGCGTTCTACAAGACACGCGTAAACGGCTTTACTTTGCCCGAAGCCCTGACTTCGATAGGCGAGTATGCTTTTGCCGACGATACGTCCAGTTCCTTTACCACGCTGACGATCCCTTCTTCCGTTACGATAATCGACGACTACGCTTTCAGCGGTTGCACTTATCTCAAGACGGTGACTTTTGCTGAAAACAGCGAGATAAAAAATCTCGGAGAGGGCGTTTTCAAGAACTGTTCCTATCTTTCTTCGATAACTCTTCCCGATACGATCACTCAGATCCCCGCTCTTGCGTTCAACGGTTGCGGCAGACTGGTAAAATTCACGATCGGTGCGAACGTCGAGAAAATAGGCGAGGGCGCGTTCGGCGGTATTGCCAACCTCAGCTCCTCTGCGATAGAGTTCACCGTTGCGGACGGCAATAAGAATTTCACCGTCGTCAAACTCGACGACTACTACAAGGTCGGCACCGACGGAAACACCGCTAAGTCGCATTACCTTCTTATGAATGCAGATAAGAGCGAGCTGCTGGCTTATATCGGTCAGTTCAATTTCGACGATTGCATAAACGACGCGGAAAATCCCAATGCGGATTCGTTCAAGTTCCTTATCTCTGCGGATATAAGCAAGACCCTGAAGAAGATAGGCGCGTACGCTTTCAGCGGACTCAGGGCGGATAAACTGTGTATTCCCAATACTGTCAAGGAAATAGGCGCGGGCTTTATTTCGGGCAGCGAGGTCAAGACGGTTTATTTCGAGGACGGCAGATGCACCCTCGACGAAAAAGCATTTGACGGAATAAGCGGTACTCTCAGAGTTCTCGGCTTTACCGAAGGAGACGTCAAAGAGTTTATCGACGCTCTGAACGAAGAGGGCAACAACGACGTACAGTTCTCGGTCGGCGTAAACTGGCCGGATTGACGGAAATATCCGTCCGTTTTCTCTGAAGGGGAGACGGGCGGTTTTTTTCTGAAAACGCATTTATTGCAAAAAAGAATACAATAAAGTATAATTTTACAAACAATCAGTTGCAAAAATACGCAATAATTGTTAAAATTATAGCGATGTCGAAAGACGTAAATTCGAATATATTTTTTGGAGGATTTATATATTATGGCAAATGTTAGAGTCGCTATCAACGGTTTCGGCCGTATCGGCAGATTGGCTTTCAGACAAATGTTCGGCGCTAAGGGCTACGAAGTAGTAGCTATCAACGACCTCACCAGCCCCAAAATGCTGGCTCATCTTCTCAAGTACGACACCATGCAGGGCAACTACGCGAGAAATCACGAGGTTACTTACAAGGACGCCGTTATGGAAGAGGACGGAAAGACCGTTAAGGTTCCCGGTTCCATCATCGTCGACGGAAAGGAGATCACCATCTACGCTAAAGCTAACGCGGCTGAACTTCCCTGGGGCGACCTCAAGGTAGACGTAGTTCTCGAATGCACCGGTTTCTACACCAGCAAGGCTAAGGCTATGGCTCACATCAATGCTGGCGCTAAGAAAGTCGTTATTTCCGCTCCTGCAGGCAACGACCTTCCCACCATCGTTTACAACGTCAACCACAAGACCCTCAAGGCAGAGGACAACATCATTTCCGCAGCTTCCTGCACGACCAACTGCCTCGCTCCTATGGCAAAGGCTCTCAACGATTACGCTCCTATCGTCAGCGGTATCATGACCACCGTTCACGCTTACACCGGCGATCAGATGATCCTCGACGGTCCGCAGAGAAAGGGCGACCTCAGAAGATCCAGAGCAGGCGCTCAGAACATCGTTCCCAACAGCACCGGCGCGGCTAAGGCTATCGGTCTCGTTATCCCCGAACTCAACGGCAAGCTCATCGGCGCTGCTCAGCGTGTTCCTACGGCTACCGGTTCTACCACGATCCTTATCGCGGTCGTTAAGGGCAAGGACGTTACCAAGGAAGGCATCAACGCAGCTATGGAAGCTCAGAAGACCGAATCTTTCGGCTACAACACCGACGAGATCGTTTCTTCCGACGTTATCGGCATGACCTACGGCTCTCTGTTCGACGCTACTCAGACCATGGTTTCCAAGATCGACGACGACACCTATCAGGTACAGGTCGTTTCCTGGTACGACAACGAGAACAGCTACACCAGCCAGATGGTAAGAACCATCAAGTACTTCGCTGAACTCAAGTAATCGGGCGGAATTTCTCAACTTTAAACGAAACTTTTCGCCCCGCGGCAGTATACCTGCTTCGGGGCGATCTTATTAAAAAACGGAGGAAAGGATTATGGCAAAGAAACAAAGAACCGAAGGCGCGGCAAAAAGAGACCTGACCAAAATATGTGCGTTCTGGTCGCTTGCAATTGCAATCGTACTGTTTGTGGTACAGCTCATCCTCAACGCGGTAGGCGTTAACTTGGGAAGTTTTGCAAATCTGTGCACAATAATTGCGACAGTCATGCTCGGTATAGCGATCGCGTTCCCTGCGTGGTCTTACGCTTGCGCGAGGGGTAAAGGTTGGAAGATATTTTGCATCATACTGCTTGTGCTTTATTTCATACTCGCGATATGCGGCAATATCAATTTCGGTTAATATTAAAAAATCGCTGACCGCCCGTCATGGGCGGTCTTTTTTCATGTTCTTAAAACGCTTTAAGAAAGTTGAGCGTTGTGTTTTTTTTAAAGCATGTATCTGAGGCGATTATTTCCCGATGAAGAGAAAAAAGTCGCTTTTAACAAACGAAAAGGAGCTTTTATTTTCATAGGCAATAAGACTAAAGGTACAAAGTCGTAAAAAAGGGGTAATATCTTACGCTTGCGCGCGTACGCGTACTGCGCGCGCAAAAATAAACGTTGACAATCGGAATATTTGCGAGTAAAATATTCAAGGAAAAGGATTTACCATGACTGCAAAAGAGAGAAGAAGCGCTTACGCTTATAAGATCAAGAATATTGTGATCCCGGTGATTTTTTACTGCGGCATTGCGGGCATACTCGCAGGGCTTACGGTCGCGTTCTTCAACCGTGCGGCAAATCTGCTCACGGGTTATTCAAATCAACTTTACGGCTGGTTCAAAGAAAACCCCGCTTATATCCCGCTTCTGTTCGTCGGTCTCGCTGTTCTTGCGGGAGCAATGTGGCTTGTCCATAAGTTTACCCCTGAGGTAAGAGGAAGCGGTATCCCGCAGACGGAAGGGGTAATGAGAGGACTTCTGACTTTCAGGTGGTTAAGAGTGCTGATATCGACCTGTATAGGTGGTTTTATCAGCTTTTTCGCGGGACTTTCTCTGGGCAGCGAAGGACCCAGCGTTCAGATAGGAGCGACGACGGCTCAAGGTGCGGCGAAACTTATGAAAGCGCGCGCGGCTTGGCAGAGATACGTCGTTACGGGCGGAGCGAGCGCAGGTCTTGCCGTAGCGTTCAATGCCCCGCTCACGGGCATACTTTTCGCGATAGAGGAAGGGCACAGAAGGGTTACCCCGATGCTGTTGCTTTCGGCTTCGTCTTCTGTCATATTCGCTACTATCGTTTACAGAACGGTCGCTCAGCTGTGGGGCGGCGCGGACAATATGCTCTTCGAACTCGGCGTTCTCGAAATGCTTCCGATAAATCAGCTGTGGATGCTGTTCCTGCTCGGTCTGGGTTGCGGCGCGGCGGCGATATTCTTTAATTTCGCGCTCAACCGTTCTCAGAGGGCTACCGATAAGATAGAAAAAAAGACTCCGTACTGGGCGAGACTTCTCGTCGCGTTCCTGCTTACCGGCGTGGTCGGACTTCTGCTTACGGACGCAAACACGGGCGGTCACGGACTTATCGGAAAGATTGCCGAACAGGATTTCACTATACAGATGCTGTTGCTTTTACTCGTAGTGAAAATGGTGATGATCGTTATCTGTTTCAACAGCGGCGCGACGGGCGGTATGTTTATTCCCATGCTTGCGATAGGCGCGCTGGTCGGCGGCATATTCGGCAAGTTGTTCATGCTTTGGGGAATGGATTCCGACTGCTATAAACTCGTCGTATGCGTCGCGATGACGACATTCTTCGGCGCGAGCGTGCGTGCTCCGATCACCGCGATAGTGCTTATAGTCGAGATCACGGGTTACAATGCGGGATTTTTACCCGCTTCGATAGCGATATTTACCGCGTTCCTCGTAGCCGAACTTCTCGGCAACCGTCCGCTTTACGACGAGATGCTTGAACGCACTCTCGAAAGGAGGCAGAAGAAGGAGACCAAAGACGTACGCATGGAGGTCGAGATCGAACTGGGCAGCTTCCTTGCGGGAAAGAGCATAAACGACGTGCTGTGGCCTGCCAACTGTCTTGTGACCAAAGTCATAAGGGGAGATGAGAGCGTTATAGCAGACGGGGAAATGCGCCTCGAACCCGGCGACATAATAGTGATAAAAGCTAATACGGATAACGTAGAAAAGACTTTCGAGTATATACAAAGTATGATAAAATAAACGGATTTTCTTAAACGCTTTTATAAAAGCGAAATTGAACGGTCGTTAAAAAAGCTCCTCATATTTGATGTGCACCTCCAAAAGTGTCCAACTTTTGGGGTTCACCTCATATTCCGCGGAGCTTTTCAGTTGCTTTGTTTTTCCTTGTAAGTGAGATCTTCATATCTTCAGATCGGCTTGAATTCGTCTCCCGCACCGAGCTTTTTTGCCTCTTTATATCCGTCGTCGCCTTTTCTGCGAGTTACGGGAGATACGCTTTTTCCGTCGCATACGGTAAGCGTTATTTTGCCTTTTTCGGTCAGCGGGTGACGGAGCACGCGCGCTTTGCAGGCGGATAAGGAGCCGTCGACGCAGAATGCGGAATAGGTGAACTTTTCGTCCTCGAACGGGGAGTCTCCGTCTTTCAGGAACTTGTGCAGACGGCTTCTTTCCACGCGGCAGGTAAAGTGACACCAGTCGTTTTCGGGAAGAGGGCAGGTCTCGTTCTGAGGGCACGGAGCGATAAGCGCAGCGCCTTTATCCGCCATATATTTTCTTATCTCTTTTTGCAGCGAAAACGCTTTAGGGGTGCCGCTTTCTACTATGAGAAGCAGCTTTTTCGTTGAGGAAAGCAGTTTGTCGAGAAGTTTTTCGCGTGTATCCTTGCTCATTTCGTTGAGCGCGTAAGAAGCGGTGACGAGGTCGTATTTCCCGTCGGGAGTAAAGTCGGCAGCGTCGCTTTTTATTATCTTCGCGTTCAATCCGCCCGCTTCGCAGAAAGAGCGGGCAAGGGTTATCATCGCTTTTTCGCGTTCTACGAGAACGGCGTTACCTACTCCCGTGACTTCGTGCGCCGCGAAAAAAGCCGCGCCCGTTCCCGCGCCTACGTCGAGCATGGACGAAAAGCTTTCGTCTCCCGTCGCCGCTTCGAGCGCAGAGTATACGGCGGCGTAAGTCGCGGGCATGCGCACCGCGGCGTATACGACTGCCTGTTCGTCGGTCGTGACAAGGCGCGCGCCGTCGCTTTTGTTATTCAGATAGGCGTCGGAAAGAGCGGACGAAAGCTTTTTCAGCTGCGAGGGTTTATACCTTTCTGCGAGTTTTTCCGTCTGAGCTCTTACGTAATCGGGAAGTATCATTTTTCACCTCGTTTTTATTATAAGGCTTTAAATTCAAAATTTCAACGCGAAATACGTTCTGAATGAAAAACGCTTCCTCGGATAAAAAGGAAGCGTTGTCGGATCGTTTATTTCCGCGGTCGCGGAGCGTTTTGCGGTGGAGATAACAGTCATATCAATGCCACAGCTTTACCGTTTCTACGTCAAACACATTGTCGCAGAGTTTTTCGGCGTAAAGAGGTTCGTGGCTTACAAGTATCACCGCTCCTTCGTATTCTGCAAGCGCTTCGAAAAGCGCCTCTTTCGCGTTGACGTCCAGGTGGTTAGTAGGCTCGTCGAGAATAAGAAGGTTGCTTTCCTTCTGCATAAGGGCGCACAGCTTTATTTTGACCTGTTCGCCGCCGCTGAGGTTTCCGATAGCCTTTGTCGCAAGGTCGCCTTTTATACCGACTCCCGCCAGTTTCGTGCGTATCTCTTTAGCGGACATTCTGGGGAAGGTCTCGTTCATAAACGACACCGCGTTGTAACCGTAAGTCCTGAATATGAGATCCTGTTCGATATAATTCACCTTAGCGTTGGGGTTGTACGAAAAACCGCCCGAGATCGGTTTCAGCTTTCCCATAATCGTTTTTAAAAGGGTGGTCTTGCCTATGCCGTTGGTACCGCGTATCCACAGTTTCGTGTTGCTGCCTACCGTAAACGATACGGGCGGCAGGATGGCCTTGCCGTCATAGCCGACTTCGAGGTCTTTTACTTCGAGGAGCTTTTTGGTGACGACGAGTGAGTAGGGGAAGTTGAAGGACGGCTTTTCAACGTTGACGGGCTTTTGCATGACCTCTATGCGGTCGAGCATTTTCTTTCGGCTGTTAGCCATGCCCGCGGTCGCCGCGCGCGCTTTGTTGCGTGCGATATAGTCTTCCATCTTCTTTATCTCGCGCTGCTGACGTTCGTAGTTGTCGGCATACTGTTTCGCGTTCTGTTCGTGCTGGGCGAGATATTCGTCGTAATTGCCCCAGTATTTCTTTATCTGACCGTTTTCTATATTGACGATTATCTTGCATACGTCGTTGAGGAATACGGTATCGTGAGATATGAGTATGAACGTGCCTTTATAGCCGTCCAGGAATTTTCTCAGCCATTCGATATGCTCTAAGTCGAGGAAGTTGGTCGGCTCGTCGAGAAGCATTACGTCCAGGTTTTCGAGGAGAAGCTTCGCCAGCATGAGTTTAGCGCGCTGTCCGCCGCTCAGTTTGGATATCACGGTGTCGTAGCCGAACGCGCTTATGCCGAGACCTCCCGCGACCTTTTTTATCTGAGAGTCGAGGTCGTAGAAATCAGCGTCTTCCAGCTGTTCCTGCATGCGGCTGCTTTTGGTTATCATAGCGTCCAGCTTATCGGGATCCGTCTCTTCGCCCATAGCTGCGTACAGGTTTTCGAGAGCCTCGTTGAGAGTGAAGAGGTGGCTGAAAGAGCCTTGCAGATACTGCATGACGGTCTGGGAACGGTCTATATTCGCATGCTGATCGAGGTAACCGAAACGTATGCCCGAAAGCCATTTTATTTCGCCTGCGTCCTGCGACAGTCGTCCCGAAATTATATTCATAAACGTGGATTTGCCCGCGCCGTTCAGTCCGACTACGCCGATATGCTCGCCGTTGTTGACGGTGAGATCCGCGTTGTCGAAAAGCACTTTATTGTCGAATACGTGGGTAAGACCCTTTATCGAAAGAATACTCATAGCACCGACTATTTTACATTATAAGGGCGAAACAGTCAACTTTTTAAAAGTATACCAGACCAGAATAATACGAACAAGGTTTAAAGCGGCAAATTTACGTAGCTACTGCGTTAAATGCCTTGATAATATGTTTAATATTACCTGCGGCATTTGCCTTGT
>DVNX01000034.1 GCA_018714045.1 Candidatus Ornithoclostridium faecavium | reverse complement strand
ACTAATGCCCCCGCCACGCGGGCGACAGCCGACTAATGCTCCCCGTCACACGGGGACAAGGCATTTAACGCAGTAGCTACGTAAATTTGCCGCTTTAAACCTTGTTCGTATTATTCTGGTCTGGTATAGCGGTTTCCGCTATTTTTCAACGTGTCGACGCCTGTTCTTAAGACGTTTACGGTCTTACCCTGCTGTTCACGATCTCCTTCGTTGCGGGATCGATAAGCACAGCCATATCGTCGTTGCGGTCGGCAACGAAAGCGACGTACCAGTAATATTTGCTTTCGCTGTCCTTTCTGTCGTTGACGAATCTGACGAATATCTCTCTCTGCCAGCCGTCCTCGGAAGCTATCTCCGCGTCCAGCTGCTGTTTATAATATTCGTAAGCTGTCATCAGCGCTTCGTCTGCGTCGATAACGTCAGCCATTCTGTCGGTAAGCGAGATCGTATATTCGGTCGCTTCTTCGCCGCTGCCTACCGTGATGACCACGCTTACCGGAATGCCGAGTTCAGATATATTGTCTATCTCTGCGAGATAAGCGCTGCCGAGAACGTTCTTTGAAAGCACGCCTTCTTTTTTACCGCTTTCGGACTGCAACGAATAAGTCATCTCTTTGTCAGTCGCAGACGCGGGCTTGACGACAAGCGTAGTACGCGTCACGACGTTGCCGACCTTTCCGTCCGCGATAAATGCCTCTTCCTGAGACAGAGTGGACAATGTAACGTCGAAGTCTTCGTCCGATCCCGTATAGCAGGCTGACTGACGACTGCTTACGCTGTCGCTTAAAATTTCTTCAGTCGTCTTCTTTTCTCCGCACGCGGCGAATACGATCAGACAACAGATAAGAACACAAACAATTAAAGTAATCTTTTTTGTCATAATCCCTCCGTTAGGTACATTAAAGCATATTTGCCTTAATGCGGGTATATGACAACGCTTTTGAATTTTGCGCGATCAATTTGGCTTTATCATATCGCGCCTAATATAAAATTCGCCTGCCCGTGTATATTACAAACGATTAATCGCTTTAAAAAGACAAATAAAAAACCGACGTTTCCGTCGGCTTAGCTTTATTATTATCCGATATTGTTTCTTTGCTTACTGTTTGTCCGCAAGTATCGACTTTATCTTCATGAGTCTGACCGTGTTTCCTCTTTCGTTTTCGTCGAGTTTCATAGTTATATAGCGGATGGTCTCCTCTGTCTGAGGTATCATTACGTATTCGAGAGCGTTGACTCTTCTGCGGTTTTTCTCTATTTCGTCCGCAAGCATATTGCAGGTCTTTTCTATCTCAGCAAGCTTTACGAGCTTTTGCATAAGCTCTGTAAGGATAGCTATCGAATCGTCGAGTTCAGCGGTGACCGAGCCGTAAGAGTACGGATATTTATCCTCGCCCTGCGTCTTTTTGAGTTCGAACTGAGGCACGACGACGCTCATGACGTTTTGAGTATGCGCTTCGAGAGTTATCTGCGAAGACGGCATAACGACGGCTTCCTGTATCGCGTATTCGTCGCTGACCGCCTTTGCGAGAACGAAGCTTTTGAGAGCCTCTGAAAGTTCTTCTTCCACCTGCTCTCTCAAAGCCTTGTTCTGCTTTGCGTATTCCATAAACCGTCTTATCATTTCGTCCGACTTGTCTTTGAGCAGTTTGTGACCGCGGACAGCCGTTTTGAGTCTGTCCTTAAGCCTTCTCAGCTCCATTCTTGTCGGATTTACTTTAAGTCTCTCTGCCATGATTATTCTTCCGCTTCGGGTTTCTTGATCTTATCGTAATACTGTTCGAGGTACTTGTCGGAAATACGTTTCATTTCCGTTCTGGGCAATATCGTAAGAAGTTCCCAGCCTATCTGCAAAGTCTCCTCTATCGACCTGTTTTCGTTGAATCCCTGGTTGACGTATCTTTCTTCGAACGCCTCTGCGAATTCAGCGTATTTGCGGTCTACGGGGGTCAGAGCCGCGTCGCCGAGGATCGCGGACAGTTCTTTCGCTTCTTTACCCTGCGCGTACGCCGCGAACAGCTGGTTCATCGAGTCGGGATGATCCTCTCTGGTCTTGTTCTTGCCGATACCCTTGTTCTTGAGACGGGACAGCGACGGAAGAACGTCGATAGGCGGATTTATGCCTTTCTTGTAAAGCTCTCTCGAAAGGATTATCTGTCCTTCGGTAATGTATCCCGTAAGGTCGGGGATCGGGTGCGTCTTGTCGTCTTCAGGCATCGTAAGAATAGGTATCTGAGTGATACTGCCGCCTTTGCCCTTTATCCTGCCCGCTCTCTCGTAGATTGTCGCGAGGTCGGTATAAAGATAACCGGGGTAACCGCGTCTTCCGGGAACTTCTTTACGCGCCGCGGAGACTTCTCTCAGAGCTTCGCAGTAGTTGGTGATATCCGTCATGATGACGAGCACGTGCATATCCTTTTCGAACGCGAGATATTCAGCCGCCGTAAGCGCCATTCTGGGGGTAGCTATTCTCTCTACCGCAGGATCGTTCGCGAGGTTGACGAACATTACCGCTCTTTCGATAGCGCCCGTACGCCTGAAATCCTGCATAAAGTATTCCGCTTCTTCGTAGGTAATGCCGATTGCGGCGAACACGACCGCGAATTTGCTGTCTTTACCCAGGACTTTAGCCTGTCTCGCTATCTGCGCCGCAAGCTTAGCGTGCGGCAGACCCGAAGCCGAAAACACGGGCAGTTTCTGACCTCTTACGAGGGTGTTCAGACCGTCTATCGCGGAAACGCCCGTCTGAATGAATTCGTCGGGGTAATCGCGCGCGGCGGGGTTTATGGGCTGACCGTTGATATCTATCCTCTTTTCGGGGATTATAGCGGCGCCGCCGTCCTTGGGATTGCCGAGACCGTCGAAAACTCTTCCCAGCATATCTTCGGAAACGCCCAGTTCGAGGCTCCTTCCGAGGAATCTCGCCTTTGAAGTGGACATCTGTATTCCATGCGAGCCTTCGAACAGCTGAACGAGCGCGTTGTCGCCGTTTACTTCGAGCACTTTGCCGCGGCGGACGCTGCCGTCCTGTCCGCTTATCTCGACGAGTTCGTCGTACTTGACGCCCTCTACGCCGCTGACCAGCATCAGCGGTCCGACTATTTCTTTTATGGATTTGTATTCTTTAAGCATATTCTCCCCCTTATTCCTGCGAGGACAGAGCGTTAAGCTGCTGTCTCATCTGTTTGCCGATCTGCTCTATCTTAGACAGTTCGGATTCAGGGATATATTTCATTCTGCCTATCATTTCGCGCGCGCCGATCTTGAGTATATCGTCGAGATCTACGTCTTTCGCGAGCGCCTCGCGGCTGTATTTGTCGCATTCGAGTATGAGTTTCAGCATCATAAACTGCTTTTTCAGGCTTGCGTAAGTGTCCACCTCGTGGAACGCGTCCTGGTGCAGATAGTCTTCGCGGAGAGACTTTGCCGTCTCCATCGTAAGACGGTCTGCGTAAGACAGCGCGTCCATACCTACGAGTCTGACTATCTCTTCGAGCTGAGCTTCTTCCTGCAATATCCTGAGCGCCTTAGCGCGGTTTTCTTCCCACTCCTGAGCAACGTTATCCTTATACCAGTCGCCCATGCTGTCGCCGTAAAGCGAATAGGACTGTATCCAGTCGATGGCGGGGAAATGTCTTCTGTAAGCCAGCGAAGCGCTGAGTCCCCAGAAAACTTTGACTATACGCAGAGTCGCCTGAGATACGGGTTCCGAAAGGTCGCCGCCGGGAGGCGATACCGCGGATATCGCGGTGATGGATCCCGTTCTGTCTTCAGAACCGAGGGTCTTGACGATACCCGCTCTTTCGTAGTATTCAGCAAGACGGGAAGAAAGGTACGCGGGGTAACCTTCTTCGCCCGGCATTTCTTCGAGACGACCCGACATTTCGCGCAGAGCTTCTGCCCAACGCGACGAGGAGTCCGCCATTATTGCTACGTTATATCCCATATCGCGGAAATATTCCGCAATCGTGATACCCGTATAGATAGAAGCTTCGCGCGCCGCGACAGGCATATCCGAAGTGTTCGCGATAAGCACTGTACGCTTCATGAGAGGTTCGCCCGTGGTCGGGTCGACGAGTTCGGGGAATTCGTTGAGAACGTCCGTCATCTCGTTGCCGCGCTCTCCGCAACCTACGTATACGATTATATCCGCGTCAGCCCATTTAGCGAGCTGGTGCTGAACGACCGTTTTACCGCTTCCGAAAGGTCCGGGGATACAAGCCGCGCCGCCCTTTGCGACGGGGAAGAATGTATCTATAACTCTCTGACCCGTTACAAGAGGGGTCACGGGAGACATTTTCGTTTTATAGGGTCTGCCCTTTCTGACAGGCCATTTCTGGGTCATGGTGAGCTTTCTGTCGCCCTTAGCCGTCTTTACGACGCATACGACGTCGTCTATAGTGAATTCGCCTTCGGATATCTTAGAAACCGTGCCTTCGACGCCGAACGGCACCATGATGCGGTGTTCGACCACCTTGTTTTCCTGCACGGTGCCTATGATATCGCCTGCCGAAACCTTGTCGCCTTTAGCGACTTTAGGCACGAATTTCCATTTCTTTTCCCTGTCGAGAGCGGACATGCTGACGCCCCTCGCGATACGGTCGCCCGTAGCTTCGACGAGTTTATTGAGAGGTCTCTGTATACCGTCGTAAATGCCCTCGATGATACCGGGACCGAGTTCTACCGAAAGCGGCTCGTTGGTGGACACGACGTCTTCGCCCGTGCCCAGACCGCCCGTCTCCTCGTAGACCTGAATTGACGCTCTGTCTCCTCTCAGCTCTATGATCTCGCCGATCAGGTTTTTATCGCTGACCCTGACGACGTCGAACATTTTGCAGTTTTTCAGTCCTTCCGCGACTATCAGAGGTCCTGCGACCTTAACGATCTTTCCTGTTTCTTGCATAATCAGTCTTCCTTATTAAACAATATATCCGTGCCGACTGCCTTTTCGACATCCTTTTTAATGTTTTCCATACCGTAGCCGGTGCTGCCCGCGCCTGACGGAATGGGCACGATTGCGGGATAAGCGGTGCTCTTGTAGCGGTTTATCACGTGTTCGCACGCCTTGGCGTAGTCCTCAGTGATAAAGATGACCGCGTGAGTTTTCGCCAGCTTTTTTATCAGATTTTCGCACTGTTCGGTACCGGTGGCGGCGAAAACCTCCATGCCGATAGCCTTGAACGCGAGTATCAGATCTCTGTCGCCGATAACGGCTATTTTACCCTCACGCATAGTAATCCCTCAATCTTGCTTTTATTTGCGTCGTGTCGACGTGATTCTTAACGCATATAAGGATCATTCTCACGACCTTGATCTCCTGTTTTTTCGCAACGTAAAACCCTGCCAGAGGACTTATCGAGAAGATATCGGTGCGGTCTCTCTTGAAAATGTCGAGAAGGTAGTTGTCCTGAGCCCTCTCGAAAGAGACCATAGCGCCCGCTTCGCCCGAAAAAGCTTCGTAGACTATCTTTCCGTAAGAGGTGTATCTGAACTTTTCGGCGACCGCTTCGTCGGTGCCGTCGTAAGCCGCTTCGTAAGTCGAAAGGGGTATTTCTCCGCCTTCGATGAACGCCTTGCGGAAATTTCTCAGTTCCTCTCCTTCTTTTCTTGAGCGGATGAACGTGGTGATATTGGCAAAGTCGACGCACGCTGTCCAGTAGCGTATCACCGTTTTCTGCTTACCCGCTTTCGCGACTCTGAGAACGTCGGAGTAGCACGCCTTATCCAGCGTGACGTCTATCGTCCTTGGGCTCTTGTCGCCGTTTGCGCGGGCAAGGTCGATATCGCTCAGAGCTTTAGCCATCAGCGCGGGAAGACGCGTATACGTATCTGCTTTCACGCACTCTTCCAGCAGCGATATTTCGACGGTGCCTTCGGGAGCAAGCATGAAATCCGCGTTCTCGATACGCATGTATTTGGCTTTCGTCAGAGCCTTTGCGTTGTGGTAATCCTGTTTCATAAGGAAACTTTCCATACCGCAGCCCTTAGGCATAGACTCAGCCATAAACGCGCTGACCTTATCCTCTTCCGCGCGCAGGATCTTTTCGTAATCCCCGTTTTCGGCAATCGTACCGCCGCCGTAATTAGATTCCTGAAGCACCCTCATAGCCTCGTCCACGCTTTCGCTGTAAACGAGTCTGTTGAATTTCTCCTGGTTGAGAAAGGTATTCTCCATTACCCTTACGCGGGCGTTAGAATATACGGGCGATCTGTTTGCCATACGCTTTTACTCCCCGAACAGAACTTTCGCGACCTCGCCTTCGCACTCTTCGCGGAGGGTCTGCAATTCGAGATCGAGCGACAGGTTCTTGTCGTAGTTCTTTCCGACCAGGATAACGCCTCCCTTTATAGGCGCGTACTCCTTGTCGAGAGTGATCTTTATCTTGCGCTTTTTGGCGACGGATTCTACGAACGCCTTGTCGAGGACGTCCTTGTCCGCTTCGCTTACGCGCACTTTGTCGCCGTCTTCGGCGCTCGACGCGATCATTTTGCCGACTAAATCGCAATATTTCTTCTTGTCAGCGCGCAAAACCTCTGCGGCGCGGTCGAAAGCCCCGCCGATAAGATTGGTTTTTGCGGTGAGAAGCGCTTTTTTGCAGTCCAGATTCGCGACTACGGCGGCGTTTGCCACCACCGTATCGAACGCGGCTTTTTTCTTAGCCTCGCCTTCCGCGACGATATCCTCAGCGGCTTTTTCAGCCTTTTTTGCTATCTCGTCCGTCTTAGCTTTGGCTTCCGCGGCTATCTGTTCAGCCTTCGCGTTCGCGTCGCCTATGATCTTGTCGATTATTGCCTGCTTGCCGTTCATAAGCTTATTATGCTATGAAGAATACGCCGAGGAACGAGATGAGCAGCGCGAGAAGCGCGTAAGTCTCGACCATGACGGTAAGAAGCAGACCTTTACCGGAAGTTTCGGCTCTCTTGCCGACCATCGCGATGGAAGCCGCCGCGCACTTGCCCTGGTAGATAGCGGATACGAGTCCTACGATTGCCATAGGCGCGCAAGCCGCAACGATCGCCCAGCCCTGAATATTGGTCATCTGAGCTATATTTCCGCTGAGCACTCCCGTCTGCATGAATACGATAAACGCGATGATGAGTCCGTAAATGCCCTGCGTACCGGGAAGAAGTTGGAGAATAAGCAGTTTACCGAACTTGTCCGGATCTTCGCTGGTGACACCTGCCGCCGCCTGTCCCGCGGTTCCTACGCCGATCGCGCTGCCGCAACCTGCCATCAAAGCCGCAAGAGCAGCTCCGATAATAGCGATATACGCTCCGTTCATTACTTTTTTACCTCCTGATTATGGATATAGTAATATTTCATTTCACAACCGAGCGGACGGAAAAGTTCTCCGCCGCCGTTATAAAATTTGCCGAAAAACTCAACGAACTGAAGTCTCGAGTTGTGTACGTACGCGCCCAGCGCGTTGATACCTATATTGAATACGTGACCGATGAGGAACACTATCGCCGTGACCACGACGCCTATCGCCTTTATCGGGATCATGTTCATCATAAGCGCGCCTATCTCGTTGAATACCATGCCTATGACCGCTGAAGCGAGCCCCAGACCGAATATTCTCGTATAGCTCATAAGGTCTGAGAAGAAGTTGATTATATCGTAAAGTCTTGCGAACGCTCCGCTGACCTTTGACGCTCCCTTCTTGTGAAGCGCGCCCGAAATCATGAGGAGAAGTACGCCCGCTCCGAGAAGCACGTATCCGACCGTACTTACCCATGACGGTATCGCGATCGCCTTGATAAGCGAACTGCCGAAAGCAAGCGCGAGTCCGAGGAGCATGAAGTACCACGACAGCGTGCCAGATATCGCGTCGAGCGGTTTTTTCTGCTTGAACATGGCGACCATGTTTATGCCCAGACCGAAACACATCTGGAATATACCCATTCCGAGGCTCAGGAACAGCATATTCATCGGTTCTTCTATCGGGTTGAACCAGCACCATATCCCGAGGTCGGTCGCAGAATATCCGAAATAACTGCCGAATATTATGCCCCATATAACGGTCGAAAAACTGCCCATGAAGACTATCTTTATAAGGCTTGCCTGACCTTTGGGCGGGCGCTGTTTTATCAGCACTATGCCCGTAAGGATCATCAGCACGAGTCCGTATCCCGCGTCCGCGAGCATCATTCCGAAGAAAAGGAAGAAGAAGAACGCAACGAACGGGTTGGGGTTTATCTCTCCGTAAGCGGGAACGCTGAACATATTGGTGACGCTCTGGTAAGGCTCCACCACCGCGTTGTCTTCAACGTAAGTCGGAGGCTTTTCGCCTTCGAGAGGTTCTCTTATCTCGTACATAAGCGCGAGCGGACTTTCCGAAAGCGCCTTGTCAAGCTTTTCCGTCTTGCCGACGGGCACCCACGCTTCGAGTATATACGAAGTTTCGGTACAGCTGGTGTTCGCCTCGCATTCAAGTTTTCTTTCTTCTACGAGGTAATAATCGTAAAGCCTCTTGCAATCGTCGAGAACGTATTCGAAAGATATGCTCTGTTCTATGAGCTTTTCGCGCATCGCGGTATTTTCTGCAAGGAGCTTTTCGCTTTCGGCAATAACGTCCCTGGGAACGCCTGTGTAATTGAGCGTACACGCGGAAAATTCAGCGTCCGACAATATCTTCGCCGTCTCCTCGTATTTTTCTTTAAGAACAATACTTACGACGGTACTGACTGCGCCCGCATCGTAAAAAAGCATGCACGCGCCCAGCTCTTCAGCCTTCTCTGCGACCGCCTTTCTCGAAGAAGGAACGGTACCAAGAAGTATGGACACGTCCTTTGTATCCTTGAAAGATTCGAGTTTCGCGTCGACTTCTTTGTACGGCTGAAGCTGGTTTATCGTGTTTTTGAGTTTGATTTCGTCCGATTTGTTTTTGAGAAGAGACTCCGAAAGTCTCGTAAGCCTGTCGCACGCGTCGAAAACGCCTTCTTCGAGCTTCGGGGTCTCGTAAAACTCTTCCATCGTAAGCGAAGGCTTACCCTCCAGGAAGGGCTTTTTGACAGGAGTGTAATTTATCTTTTTTTCTTTGATGAGCGCCTGCGCTTCTATCTGGCAGCTTTTGATAAAGTCGAATATAAAATCCAGTTTCGCCTTTTTCGCACCGTAAACTTCGAGCGCGCTCTGCTTGTCGGCATAGTGCGTCCCTTCGGTTTTCTGAGCGGCGACTATTTCAGCGCACTCCTCGGTATGCAGGATTTTTATCAGACGTTCTCTTTCGGACGAATTGCCGATGAGAACGAGCTTGCGCATCTCAACTACGGGCATATTTCTCTTTCAGCCTCCCGATGACGACCTCTGCCGCCTTATCGAGGTTTTTCTGAGCCTTTTTCGTCAGCGCCTCAATTTCCTTATCGTTTTCGGCTATCGCCGCAGCATAGTTTTCGTCCGCTTTCTTAGAAGCCTTTTCGAGGTTTTTCTTTGCGGCGTCCTTTGCCTTTTCCTTTGCCGCGGAAATTGTCTCTTCCGCGTCCGAACCCGCTTTCGCGATCGCTTCCTTTGCTCTCGCGTTCGCCTCTTTGACGATATTTTCGGCTTGGTTTTCAGCCTGAACTATGCTGTCGATTACTTCCTGAACCATTTTTCACCTTATTTGAAATATTTGTCTTCTATCGCCGTGATCTTCGCGACTCTGCCTTCGTGTCTTCCGCCCTGGAAAGGGGTATCCAGCCAGATAGCGGTCATCTTCGCCGCCTTTTCGGGAGAAATTATCCTGCCGCCCATAGCCAGCACGTTCGCGTTGTTGTGCGCGGATATCATTTCAGCGGTGAATTCGTCGTGCGCGACGCCCGCTCTTATGCCCTTTACCTTGTTCGCGGCAATGGAAATGCCTATGCCCGTGCCGCACAGAACTATGCCTTTGTCGCATTCTCCGCACGATACCGCTTCAGCGACCTTAAGCGCGTAATCGGGATAATCCACGCTGTTTTCGTCGTAACAACCGAAATCTTTTACCTCAATGCCTCTGCTTTCGAGAACTCCGATCACCGCGGGTTTAAGAACTATTCCGCCGTGGTCGCAACCTATAGCGATCCTCATAAAATATACCTCACGTTTTTATCGGACAAAGAATTATGTAACCTGTCGCCTAATATACTCTTTGCGATTGAAAATGTCAATAATATTATTTTCTGTCCGATCGTATTTATTCTATCACAGTTTCTTTTTGTTGTAAAGAACAGATATTTTTTTGACAAAGTCGGAAAAATGCCTTATCCGCAGCGCGTTTTCCGACGTTTTCAGGCGTTTTTGCCGCCGTTGCCGTCTTTTCTGACCTTTTCTACCACCGCGCGCGCCAGTTTGTCCAGCTTTGCCGCGCACGCCCTGTACGCCTCGATATCCTTGCCGTACGGGTCGTCTATCTCTTCTCCCGTAAGATCTTTCGCCTCGAACAGCTTTTCAGCCGACACGTAAGGCGCGAGCGCCTCTTTGTGCGGAGACGTCATGCATATGACCATGTCGCTTGAATCGAGAAGGGGTTGCGTAACGGGTCGCGACTGGTGCGTATAGAATATTCCCCTTTCCTGAATTATTTTACGCGAATTTTCAGACACTTCTTCTCCGTAACCGCAAAAAAGTCCCGCGCTTTCGCACTCAGCGTCAATGTTTTCGTTGTCGAGAGCTTTCTGCGTTATCGCCTGCGCAAGCGGCGAACGACAGGTATTTCCCGTGCATACGAACAATATCTTCATACTATCTTACCTCCCGCCGATTTCATCACTCTGTTCATCACGGAGCCGCATACGCCTTTCTCCCCGAAGTGTTCGCAGACGATGAATCCTGCTATCTTTTCGGCTCTGTGGAGCGCCGCATATATATTGCGGCATACTTCAGCGTCCGACGAGCCCAGATCTATATGCGTTCTTCCTCCCAGCTTTTCTGCCGTTGAGCTTCTCGCTATGATCACAGGCTTCAACCCTTTTTCCTCAGCGTCGTCGTATGCCTTTACCGCGCTTCCGACATCCTTCGCAACTACGGTTTCGCACGACGGCGCATAATGTTTGTATTTCATTCCCGGAGCTTTCGCTACGACGACTTTCCCGCTGAAAGTCTTGACCGCGCCCAGTACTTCTGCCAGCATTTCAGAGGTCACCGCACCCGGTCTCAGTATCGTCGGGACGTCTGTCGACATATCGATTATCGTCGACTCTATACCGACCTCGCAGTCGCCGCCGTCTATTATAAGAGGTATCCTGCCGTCCATATCCTCGAATACGTGCTCTGCGCTCGTCGGACTTATATGCGTGGATCTGTTCGCGCTCGGCGCCGCTATCGGCGTGCCGCAAGCCTTTATGAATTCTCTCGCAACGACGTGCGAAGGCATTCTTATCCCTACAGTATCGAGACCCGCGGTTACGCTCAGCGGTACCTTTTCGCTTTTTTTCATTATCACGGTTATGGGTCCGGGCATAAATGCGGAAATAACGGACTTAGCAGCTTCGGAAACGTCCTCTGCAAGCCCGTCGAGAGCGGATATATCCGCGATATGCACAATAAGCGGGTTGTCTGACGGTCTGCCTTTAGCGGCGAATATTTTTTTGACCGCTTCTTCGTTGAAAGCGTCCGCGCCCAGTCCGTAAACCGTTTCGGTAGGAAAAGCCACGACTTCGCCCGAAGCTATCAGCTCCGCGCCTTTCTCTATCGCTTCTTTACCTTTAAGGACAAGCGTACGCATAAGACCTCCGCAATTTTTACTACTTAATTTATGATATACCGATTTAACTCAACTTGCAATAAGTTTTCCGAAAATTTATTGAGACTCAAGGTGCAATTTACAACTTTTTTACTCAGAAAAACACGCATTTTGTAAACACCCCACGCAAAAAAATATAAAACTGCGCTCAAAATTTTAATTTTTAAGTCTTTACAAGCGCGCGATACTGTGATATATTTATAATATACTAAAAAAAGGGAGAAGGTACATATTATGACTAATTTCATCAATGCGATCGCTGCAGCAGACATTTCGTCGTTCCTGACCCAGAACGTTGTGGGCGGTCTCACCATGTGGATGGTTCTCGCCATTACCCTGGCGATAGTTATCGTCTGCATCATCCTTATCGTTATCATTTCGAAAAGCAGCAATAAAAAAGCCAAGAAAAAGGCTGATATAGTTCTCGCAGTCGGCGACGATTCGTCCAAACCCGACCGTCCGTCTGAGCCTGTGGAACCCGTTAAGCCCAGCGTCGTTCCCGACGTTGTAGACACTGCAAGCGAACCCGAAGAGGTCGCTCTCAGCGAAGCGAGCACCAATTCGGAAGCTACCGAAGAGGTAGAAAAAGCGGAAGAAACCCCTGCTGAAGAAAAGCCCGTTGAGGAAGCGGCTCCCGTTGCAGAGGAAAAACCCGTCGAAGAAGTTGCTCCCGTTGCAGAGGAAAAACCCGTTGAGGAAGTTGCTCCCGTCGTCGAAGAAAAACCCGTTGAGGAAGCGGCTCCCGTTGTCGAGGAGAAACCCGTAGAAGAAGCAGCTCCCGTCGTCGAAGAGAAACCCGTCGAGGAAGCGGCGCCCGTCGTTGAAGAGAAACCCGCTGAGGAAGCTCCCAAGAAGGTCGTTAAGCCTCCCGTCAAAAAACCCGCGGCAAAGAAGCCTCCTGTCAGAAAGGCTGCGCCCAAGGCAGATACCGCAGCGACCGCTGCTGCAGCTCCTGCAGGCGACAAAAACAACATTACCCTGCTCTTCGGCGAAGCTCCTGAACCGAGCAACGGCAAGTACGTCATCATCAAGGACACTAAGAACGCTATACGTCCTTATAAATTCCAGCTTAAAGCAAACAACGGTCAGATCCTGTACGAAAGCGAAAACTACAAGATCAAACCCAAGGCTAAGCAGGTCGACGGCTTCCGTAACACCATCAACAACGGCACTTACGCTATCGACGAAGAAAAGAACGGTACCTTCCGTTACAAGATCTTCAAGGTCGACGGAACCATGTACGGCGTAGGCGAAGGATACAAGTCCAGAGCGGCTGCTGAATCCGCTATCGAATCTGTCAAGAAATTTGCCAACAGCGCAAACTTTATCGAAGACACCACGATCGATACGACCGAAACCAAATAATCGCTGAAACACGATAACCGAAAGCTCCCTGCAAAGGGAGCTTTTCTTTTGCTTTTTTCCTCTGCGACGCCCTGACTTACCTCTACTCTGCATTTCCTTTTCTTGCAATATTCAGTATCTGCATTCTCTTCTATGCCTTGTTTCGTAAAACGTTTTGTAGATGTAATCAACATAGTCGCCGCTTTTCGTCATTCACACTAAGCTTTTCTTCTGCAAAGACTTTACTCTTCCCTCTCTTAGCCTTCTGCTCTCTCGATTTCAGAGCGCCGTTACTCTGTTTAAATCACTCTTGGCGTTTAAGGAAAAGAACGGGTCGTCCCCGTTTTGCCGTTTCATATTGCCTTAAAAAGCTCTCACCGAGCCGCAAAATCATTGATAAAAAAGGACGGCTTGAAGCCGTCCTTACAATATCCGTAAACCGTGTTTCTCTGTATCCCGTTTATATGTCGGCATATTCACGGGCAATTCACGTTAAGTCCTTTTCTTATACTTTCGCGGTCACGATCTCCGCGCTGCCTTCGATATCTACCCTGCCCATACCTGCGGGAAGAAAATATGTGTCGCCCGTGTGGACGGGATAACGTTTTCCGTTGTAAACGAATTCAGCAGATCCGTCTACGCAGGTCGCGGTAAGAAAGCTGTCCTCATTTACTTCGAGAGTTTTTAACCCGTCGAGAACTATCTTATCGGTAGTGAAATATTCGCACTGCGCCAGCCTTGTCACGCCGTCTCCGAGATCTCTTGTCTCGGCGTTCGGACGGACTACTTTCGTCGTATCTGTAACGGCGACTGCCTTGTCGATATGCAGCTGCCTGGGTTTTCCGTTCTTATCCACTCTACCGTAGTCGTAAAGCCTGTAAGTAAGCGAACTGTTCTGCTGAATCTCGCAGATGACGCAACCGCCGCAAATCGCGTGAACGGTGCCCGACTCGATAAACAGACAATCTCCCTTTTTGACCTCTACGAAATTGAGAAGATCGGTGACCGTGCCGTCTACCAGCGATGCGCGGAGCTGCTCTTTCGTGACAGGCTTTTTAAATCCGCAGTAAACGCCTGCTCCCTGTTCGCATTCGACTATGTACCACATTTCCGTTTTACCGAACTGACCTTCGTTTTTCAACGCGTATTCGTCGCCCGGATGCACCTGCACCGAAAGGTTGGACTTAGCGTCGATAAGCTTTACCAGTATCGGGAAGAACGGAAATTTTTCGCTGTTTTTCCCCTTATATCCGGGATTTGCGTCCAGCACGTCCGCGAGAGTTATACCCTCGTACTGACCGTTTTCTATAACGCTGGGTCCGTCGGGATGACAAGACACTTCCCAGCTTTCGGCGATAACGTCGCTCAAGCTGTCTTTTGCATAAAACTCTTTAAGCTTTATGCCTCCCCACACGTAGTCTTTTGTTGCGGCTTTAAGTTTGAATGGATACATTTTTTACCTCTTGAATATTATAGTAAACGTCGAACCTACGCCCGTCGTACTGTCTATTTTAAGCTCTGCGCCGTAGTCGTCGACTATCTGTTTTACTATCGCGAGTCCCAGACCGTTGCTGTCGAGCGAGGTCTTGGAATGAGAGCTGTCCACGCGGTAGAATCTCTCGCAGATACGCGGAATATCTTTTTTGGGGATCCCTACTCCGCTGTCTTTCACGGATATTTTAACTGTATCGTCAGTCTGCGAAAGAGTAACGAGAACCGTACCGTTTTCCTTGTTGTATTTTATCGCGTTGCTGACCAGATTTGATATCAACGTATACATCTGGTTGGGGTCGCCTTTAACGGTCGCTTCGCCCTCGCAACTCATCGTCACATTGATGCTGTCGGCTATTACCTTCAGCCTTTTTATAACCTCTTCGCTTATCTTCCTGAGATCGACGTCCTCTGTTTTCTTCTCAGCGTACTGAGCTGAATCCAGTTTTCCCAGAGTGATCATCTTTTCGATAAGCGTAGCCATGCGCTTCGAACTTTCGTGAATGTCCTTAGCGCACTGTGCGCGGTTTTCCTCTGAAAGCTCGGGCGTCATCATGAGTTCTGAAAATCCCATTATCGCGGTAAGCGGAGATTTGAGTTCGTGCGACGCATTGAAGAAGAATTCACTTCTCATTTTAGCGAGATTGGCTTCGCTGGTGACGTCGGTGATAAGCAGGAAGTATTTGATATCTTTGAATTCTTCGAACATTTCGTCTCCGACTATCCTGCAATCCACTCTGTAGTATTTATCCGCGACCGATATCTCACCCGCCGTAACGTTTTCGCCCGCCCCGACAGCTCGTTTAATTTCTCCCAGTACCTTTTCGTCCTTGATAAGGTAATCGATCGGTATGCCGACGATATTCGCCCTCGTCTCGAAAATCTCCGCTATTACGTCGTTTGAAACGAGAACTCTGTTCTGTCCGCTGAGCGCGATAATACCCTGTGCAACGTTTTCTATTATGAATTTCGTCTTATTCTGTTCATACCTGAGATCTGACAGAGTATTGGATATCTTGCTCGCCGCAGCGTTTATATTATCTACTATCTTGTTTATCTCAACGTATTTCGCTTCGTAATCGACAGGCTTGTAATTTCCTTTATTGAAGTTTTCCAGCATTATCTGGATCTTTTCGAGAGGCACGACCTCGTCTTTCACGTAGTTTGTAAATATAGCGTAAGTGATTATCGCTATTACCACCCAGCCGACTATACAACCGCCTGCCGCGAGCCAGAAATACAGATCGTTGAAATTCACGTCCATGCCGTACGCAACGACGATATATCCGTTTTCGTCCAGCGCGGCATTTTCAATCGCGACGTAAACGATGACCATCGTTTCGCCGTCTTTATACAGTTTTTCCAGTCTGTGAACGCTGCCTTTATCGCGTACTTCCTGAATAAATTCAGCGTCTTTTACGTACAGTTCTTCCCCGCTTATGGATATATTTGAAACGATAAGAGAGCCTTCTGACGACAGCACTCCGACGTACATAAGCCCCTCGCCGTCGCCTATTGCCGCCTCAAGTTCTTCTACGCTTTTTGCGGCCTCTATGCTCTCGTTGTAAGCGGGCATATTCTTTTCTATCAGTTTATGCTTGGAATAATAGGTGATCCCGTAGATCACCGAAAAACAAACGACAACGCTGAGCAAAAGGACCAGCGTCGTCGCCCAGAATATTTTCCTAAGTATTCTTTTGTTCATATCTTACAGAATTTGTAACCAACACCTCTTACGGTAACGATATACTGTTTATCCGTTTTTTCTCCCAGCTTGCTTCTCAAAGACTTGATGTGCATATCGAGAGTTCTCGTTTCTCCTACGTAATCGTAATCCCATACGACGGACAAAATACGGTCACGTTTCACGACGGTATCCATATTTTCCATCAGAAGATGCAAAAGGTTATACTCTTTAAGCGTGAGCTGAACAGGCTGTCCGTTTACGTGTACCTCGTGTTCGCGGTCATTGATGACTATATCTCCGTATTCGAGGATATCGCCGTCCTTATCCGCCGCTACGGGTGCTTTCCTGAGATTCGCTCTGATACGGGCAACCAGCTCGTTCATCGAGAACGGCTTGGCTACATAATCGTCCGCCCCTGCGTCAAGGCCGCCTATCTTATTCTTTTCATCGTCTTTCGCGCTGGCGATTATAACGGGAATAGCTGCGTATTCCTGGCTCTTTTTCAGCTCGCCGAGAGCGTCCAGTCCGCTCATTCCGGGAAGCATGATATCCAGAATGATCAGATCGCAATGTTTACCCTCATTCAGCTTTGCGAACATATCTTCTGCACAGTTAAATCCGCAAAACTCAAAACCGGCGTTTTCGAGAGCCATCGCGTACAATCTCATGATACCCGCGTCGTCTTCGACTACAAAAATAACCTGTTTCATATTTTGCCCTCACTTTATATTATAATAATTATATCAAATATAGATCGATTTGTAAATAGCAAAAATTGCCGATAATTTGCAACGAAAAATCAATGCCATATAAAAATGTAAAGCTCTTTAATATACGCACAAATTACGTTTAAAATTAATCTACTCATCTTTAAAAGTATCGCCCTGGCTTAACTTTTTGCAATGTGCTTTTCACAAAAAGCGTGGTTTTTGTGAAAAGAATAAATGATTTAAATATATTGTTTTTTAATAAGT
>DVNX01000033.1 GCA_018714045.1 Candidatus Ornithoclostridium faecavium | reverse complement strand
GCGGGAACAGTAGTCGCTGTCGCGTACAGTTGTCTGTATCAAATAGCTAAGCTTTTTTGTTTACACCATAGGCTTTGAACACATACTGAAATCATAGCCTGAGGGTGCGTGCAGTTTTAAGCCGGTAAATTTTATGCAGACACAAGGCAAATGCCGCAGGTAATATTAGACATATTATCAAGGCATTTAACACAGTAGCTGCGAAAATTTGCCGCTTTAAACCTGGTTCGTATTATTCTGGTCTGGTATAACTGCTCCGAAATTATTTATGTATACCCGCCCTTGCCCTTCTTTGTTTGCTTCATTTTAAAGTTATTCTTACCTCCTTTGACAAAAAAATACTTAGTTCTCATTTCGGGTAAAAACGTTGATTTAAGCTTTAAAACGGCGTTTTTTACGACAAACAGGCGATATTAAAGCTGAAAAACCGTTTTATCCTGAATTTGTCCGCTTTTATATTGCGCGAATTTATAATTGACTATTTTTCTTATATATTTTAAACTGTTAATCAGAGGTGCATATGAACAAAATATCTTTATGCGGAGAGTGGAAGCTCTCCAGAAACGACAGCAACGAAATGATCTCCGCAACCGTACCCGGTTGCAATTTCACCGACCTTCTCGCCGAAGGAAAGATCCCCGACCCGTTTCTGTCATGCTATGAAAAGAGCGTGCAGTGGGTGGGAGAAAAGATCTGGACTTACGAAAAGACTTTCGTCGCGGGCGCCGACGACGTTAACGCAGAGAAGCAGGAAATAGTTTTCGAAATGCTGGATACTCTTGCCGAAATTTATCTGAACGGCGAGCCTCTCGGTAAAACCCAGAACGCTTACCGCACGTACGTGTTCGACATAAAAGGTCATCTGAAAGAGGGAGAAAACACGGTAAAGGTAGTGTTCTTCTCTCCCCTCGACTATATCAGACAATGGCACAAGGCGATGCCTCTTCCCAATACCACCGAAGGCGAAGCAGGCAGCTGTCATATAAGAAAACCCGCGTACCATTTCGGATGGGACTGGGCGCCTCACCTTCTGCACTGCGGCATTATGAAACCCGCCTATATCCGCACTTATAACGGCGCGAGACTGGACGGCGCATTGATCAGGCAGGAACATAAAGACGGAAAAGTAACGCTTAAAATAAAACCCGAAATAACCGGCGAAGGCGACGATACGGTCGGCTATAAGCTGACTACCCCGTCGGGCGAAACCATGGTCGCGGCAGGAAAAGGCACGGTGGAATTCGTCATCGAAGACCCTCAGCTGTGGTGGACAGCCGACCTCGGAAAGCAACCTCTCTACACTCTCGAATGCATACTCGGCAATCAGACGAAAACGTATAAAATAGGCTTAAGGACGCTGACCCTCGACCGCTCGAAAGACAAGTACGGCGAAAACTTCCGCTTCGTACTCAACGGCGTAGGCATATTCGCGCGCGGCGCGAACTGGGTGCCTTCAGACAGCTTTATCACCCGCACTACGCGCAAAGACCTCGAAAGGATACTTGGATCGGCTAAAAACGCCAACATGAACATGCTCCGCGCATGGGGCGGCGGCTACTACGAAAGCGACGACTTTTACGATATCTGCGATAAACTCGGCATACTGGTATGGCAGGACTGCATGTTCGCGTGCTCGCCCTATCCGTACACCCGCAAGGACTTTACCGAAGAGGTCGCGGCGGAAATAGAAGATAACGTAAAGAGACTGCGCCATCACGCTTCCCTCGCTCTCTGGTGCGGCAATAACGAACTCGAACAGATGAGCGGCGCTTGGATGATACGCCAGGATATTATCGCTCAGGCAGGCGACTATTTCTATAAAGAACTGCCCTCGATAATCAGAAAATACGACGACGTGACGCCTTACCACGAAAGCTCGCCCAGCGGAAACGGCTATATGAAAAACTACAACAGCGACGACTACGGCGACTGCCATCTGTGGAAGGTATGGCACGGCATGCGCCCGTCAGATTATCTGACGAAGAGAAACCCGCGTTTCTGCAGCGAATACGGCCTGCAATCTCTTCCGCACAAAAACACGCTGGCAAGAATGAACGGCGGCGCCCTGCCCGTCTCAATGAAAGACCCCGTTATGCAGGCGCATCAGAAAGCGCCGTTCGGCAACAGCCGTACTCTTTTCTATATCGTCGACCGCTTCTGGTCTCCGAAGGATATGGACGACCTCGTATATATGACTCAGCTCAGTCAGGCATACTGCGCGAGAGTCGCTACCGAAAGCTGGCGCACCAGAAAAGGCCGTTGCAACGGTTCTCTTTACTGGCAGCTCAACGACTGCTGGGGCGTTACCAGCTGGTCGGGATACGACTATTACGGCAATCCGAAGGCGGTGCATTACAACGCAAAGCATTTCAACGCGCCGAGAGCCGCAGTAATAGTCGCGGACAAAGATAAGCGCACCGTTTACGCGATCAACGACACTCTCGAAGACGGCGATTTCAAGATAGTTTACGGACTTTCCACCTTTGACGGCAAGACGGTATACGAACAGACCCGTCCGCTTACGCTCAAGGCTGGAGAGATCAAAGAAATAGCGAGCGTCAAGCCCCGCGAACACGGACACGTAAGTTCTAAAAAGCTGACCGTATTCGCGATAATGAAGACAAAAGACGGCAAAACGGTATCCGAAAGATTCCATACCGCGGAAAAGGAAAACAAAAGCGCGCTTCCCGACCCTAAGCTGACTTATTCTACATCTTACGACGGAAAAGTATATGAGATCTCAGTCAAAGCGGCAGCTTATGCGCGCGGCGTTGAGATTAGCATAGCGGGAACTGACGGAGAGTTTTCAGACAACTTCTTCGATATGCCCGCAGGTGCGACAGTTAAAGTAACTCTGCCCGTAAGCGGAGCGGACAAAGAAAAACTGGACAAGGCTCTTAAAGTGAGAAGTTTATACGACGTTGCGAAAAAGCAGAGCAAAGCGCAGGACAAGCTTTTCGCGGCGAAAGTGTTCTTGGAGCCCTTCAACCTCGTAAACTGGATATACAGGACAAAGGAATAATATGAATAAAGAATTTTTTACAGAACCGCTTACCTCTCTTTGCGCTACGCTGTGCGATTTTGCGGGAGTAACTCCCCCTGAATACGCGGCGCCCGCAAGCGCTGAACTCAAACAAAAACTCGTAAATCAAAGCGGCTTAGAAAAGGTCGACAGAATACTCATGTACAACCCCGACGCGGTCGCGGACTATATCTACGACAAGTATTACGACAAGTTCGCGCCGCTTGAAAAGACAGCGCCCGTAAGACAGCGCTTCATTACGGTATACCCGCCCAAAACGCCCGTATGTTTCGCGAGTATGTACACGGGAGCTACGCCCGATAAACACGGCATAACAAAGTACGAAAAACCCGTAGTAAAAATAGAAAGCATATTCGACGCGTTTATTAAAGCGGGCAAAAAGCCGTGCATTGTCAGCGTTAAAAACCAGAGCATGGACAAGATATTCAGAGGTCGCGATATGGCTTATTTTTCCGAAACCTACGACGACGAAGTGGTAGCGCGCGCCCTGGAGCTTATGGAGAAAGACGAATACGACCTTCTCTGCGTTTACAACCAGCGTTACGACGACGCGATGCACCGCTCTCACCCAAACAGCAAACGCTCTCAGCACGCTCTGGACTGCTATGCCGCCGCATTTAAACAACTCAGCGAAAAAGTCGATACTTGTTGGCAAAAACACGACACGCTTATAGGCTTTGCGCCCGATCACGGCGTGCACAGAATGATAATAGGACTGGGCAATCACGGCAGCAATATCCCCAAGGATATGAACATATCTCATCTTTACGGCATTATCCCGAAAAAGATCTGAAAATGAACTGAACATATCAAATCAGATCGTATAAGCGCGGCACACCCGCGCTTTTTTGATTTATCCGTACCTCTTCTTACGGCTTTTTATAGACGGTCGTTTCTTCTCTTTCCTTAATAATGCGGAAGGATTTTTCTTCTGTTTGATTTCTCAGACCGTTTAAACTCATACCAGACCAGAATAATACAAACCAGCCCTGAGGCGCCCGCGTGGCGGGAACAGTAGTCGCTGTCGCGTACAGTTGTCTGTATCAAATAGCTAAGCTTTTTTGTTTACACCAT
>DVNX01000001.1 GCA_018714045.1 Candidatus Ornithoclostridium faecavium | reverse complement strand
CCTCCGTTTATATCGTCGTCGTCATCGTTGACTCCGCCGTTGACGGTGGGATCGTCGTTCGTATTGTCTTTCGAACCGTTGACTGCTGCGATAGTGATCATAGTACCGATGGCAAGCACGCAGACGATTATCAGCACAAAATAGATATTGCGCTTGAAAAACGCCAGAACCTTGTTGCCGCCGCCTTCCTGATTTGCCTTTTTCATAAAAACCTCCGTTTTTTTGTTTTTGATTTATTTCGTTTAAGCCTGCGCTTACGATCTCAATAACTGCCCATAACGAGCGGACTTCCTACCACGGTCGCGTCTTCTTTAAGGACTATCTGCATATTTATCTGTCTGCCGTCCGACGCGACCCCTCTGCCGCATCCTTTCGCATAGGCATATACCAACGTGCAGTTCTCGCCTTCCTCTATAGAGATCGCGGTCGCGCCGTATTCTTCCAGCACGTCGCTCAAAGTCAGCCTGCCGTCGTAAAAGACAGCCGCGCCCAGCACTCCGTCCACGTCGGACAGTACCGTACCCGCTCCCGCGAGGTCGCAGGTATAGACGTTGAACGCGCCCGTCCCGGTATATGTAAACGACTGACTTTCACCCTTCGCGTAAACCTCGACTTTGCGTATATCCGCATTAAGCGCCGCGTTTTCCGCTTTCTCGACAAGACCTTCAGAAGATCTTCCCGCCGCCGCGTACGTCACCGTCGCCGCAACGACTACCGCCAGAACTATTAGCATGAATTTTTTCATATCTCACCTGCCTCGCAAAGTATTGTTGACAGCTTTTTCGCGCTTTATACAACGAATTTCGCCTCTTTTTCGCTCAAATGTCACTCTGCTTGACTACCGCGCGGGCGTGTGTTATATTTAATCCGTGAGGTTACTATGAATTATTTGTCAAGACGTTGCAAATCTATACTTCCTTATACCGCGGGCGAACAGCCTCAGGACAAGAGTTACGTGAAGCTCAACACCAACGAATGTCCTTACCCGCCTTCTCCCGAAGTCGAAAAGACTATTAAGGAATTCGACGCGGGCAGGCTGAGACTGTATCCCGACCCCGAGAACAAAAAACTCGTCTCCGCGATCGCCGCAAGACACGGCGTCTCCCCCGAAAACGTGTTCGTGGGCAACGGAAGCGACGAAGTTCTCTGTATGTGTTTTCCCGCATTTTTCGACGAAAACGACACCGTAGCGTATGCCGACGTGACCTATTCTTTTTATAAAGTATGGGCGCATATGTACGACGTAAAATCCAAAAAGATACCTCTTGACGACGAATTCAAACTGCTTGCGTCTGACTATTTGTCTATGGACGGCGTCAAGGGCATTATAATCTGCAACCCCAACGCGCCCACAGGCACGGCTCTCAGCAGACTCGATCTTCTTAAGATCGTTGAGACAAACCCCGACAAGATCGTCATCGTGGACGAAGCGTACGGAGAATTCGCTTCCGCAAGCGTCTCAAACCGCATAAACGACTACCCCAACCTGCTCGTAGTCAAGACTTTCAGCAAGGCGTACGCTCTCGCCGGCGCGAGATGCGGTTACGCTCTGGGCAACAAAGCGCTTATAGACGGACTTAAACTCGTAAAGAATTCCATGAACTCTTATACCGTCAACGCTCTCACGGAAGCGATCGTGATCGCCGCTCTTTCTGATAAAAAATATTACGCGGGCGTTATCGACAAGATAAACGCTCAGAGAGAAGAGACCGCAGACGCGCTCAGAGAACTCGGCTTCGAAGTGCTCCCCTCTTCCAGCAATTTCATTTTCGCAAAGCATAAAGTGCTTTCGGGCAGCGAAATTTATTTCCAGCTCAAGGAAAACGGCGTCCTCGTAAGACATTTCAAAGGCGACAGGATAAGCGATTTCGTAAGGATAACGATAGGCACGCACGAAGAGATGAAAACGCTTGTTTCCGAGATAAAAAAGATAATAAAACACTAAAAATAATAATTCAATACAGTATATTAAATGAAAAGCGCTCCGATAAGAGCGCTTTTTTTATAAATAGAACTTTTTTGACAAAAGGCGGCGTTTTACGACAAGTCATCAATGATAATATGTTATTCAGCAATAATACGGAGAACTTTATGATAGATCTTAACGGATATACGGCGCCCGAATTTGCCTGTAAATGCGGCAAGACTCACTCTGCACGTACGGAGCGAATAATAACCTGCGACGACGCGATACAACAACTTCCCGAAGTATGCAAAGAGATTCTCGCGGAAGGACGCGTCGGCATAGTCGGAGACGAAAACGTGAAAACCGTCGCTTACGACGTTGAACGCGTATTGGTTCGCGCGGGCTACCGCACTCGCGCTTTTATACTTCCCGCAGGTTTTACAAGTACGCGCGAACAAGCAGAAAAACTCGCCGACTCAGGAGAAGACGTTAGGCTTTGGGTCGCCGTAGGCTGCGGGAGCATCGCCGACACAGTGCGTTATTGCGCGTTTTGCCGCTCTGACGAATGGGTAATGTTTCCGACCGCGCCGACAACCGACGCCGTGCTCTTCCCCTACTGCGACTACACCGAAAACGGCGTAAGAATAACCGTAAAAGCAGATCCCCCTCGCGCACTGGTCGCAGATTATTCAGTTATCGAAAACGCGCCGGGATATACCGTCGCGGCAGGATACGGAACGCTTTTATCGAAACTTACGCGCGCTTTCGATTTCGCTTTCGACGGCATTACGGATAAAAAATACTGCAAGACTTTAACGCGCGAATTTACTGAAACGGTAACTGAATTCTTCGGCGCGGAATCGTGCGAAAGCATATCTTTAAGGATATGCAGAACGCTTATAAGACTGGGCGTGATCGCTCAGCTTGCCGACGAAGAAGATTTTACTACGGGCGGAGGTTATTTTGCGGCGCGCTGTCTTAAAACTCAATTCAAAGACGCGCGTCTTATCGGAGAAAACGCCGCGATATCCGCTTTCACGGCATACTGTATTCTCGAGGGATATCTAAAGCACAATCCCTTTGACCTGTATATCCCCTCAAGTCTTCCCGAATATTTCAGGTATCTGAACAAGAACTGCGGTTTAAGCTGCATCTCCCTTCTTAAAGAAGGCGGTAAAAGCGGCAAAGACGAAGCGCATCTGTACGTATTGCAGGAATACGCTGAAGACCTTTTAAACGCTCTCCGCACTCTTTATGGCAACGTAAAAAGCAAAACGAAACAGTTCCGCAGACTGTACGAAGACGCGGGTTACTGGCTGGGCTCGTATTGCTCATGCGACGAAGCTTTCAAAACGGTCGCAGCGGCTTACGCTGCAGGCGGAGACGGGCTGTTATCCTCGCTCGCGCTCGGCGGCGCGCTGGAAAACGTCGTATAAAACCAATACCGCAAAAAGTCGACGCGAGACAACTCCCAAAACAGGACAGCCGCGATACTCCGATACTCGCTTTCCTCAAAGAAACACTGACTCAACCTGTATTGACCTTATCAACGTTTTCCTGTATAATTTACCTTATGGAAAACAAAGAAAAATACGCGCTCAATGCGTCGGCATACGACGAAATTGCCGACGAATGGCATGAATTCAGAAAGACGTGCAAAGTGAATAAGTGCGTTAAAGAATTCTGCTCTCTTCTGCCCGAAGGCGCAAACGTACTCGACGCAGGTTGCGGCACGGGTTATCCGATAAGCGCATATCTTTCAGAGTGCGGATTTAAGGTGACAGGCTTCGATCCGTCTGAGAAAATGCTCGTAAAAGCAAAGGCTCTGAACCTCAGAAACGCAGAATTTTACAAATCCGATTTTCTGAACTTCAAGACAGACCTTTTATTCGACGCCGTTATCGCTTTCGATTGTCTTTGGTATATCGAACACGAAAGACAACGCGAAATATATGAAAAAGCCGCTTCTCTTTTAAAAAACGACGGATATTTTATGTTTACTCACGGCAAGGAAAACGGCGAAGTAAGCGGCGATATGATGGGAAAGACCTTTTATTGTTCTGCCCTCTCCCTCGACGAAACGCTGACTCTTTTAAAACAAAACGGATTTAAAACGTTGCGCGCAGAAACAGATTATTCAGAACAGACTACAGGCAAGCGAGATCTTCTCGTATTTGCCAAAAAACTTTAATTCTGTCCAACGGCTTTAACGCCTGTATTACCTACGGATATTCAGTCCTTTGTTATCGTAAAAATCAACTTTTAAATCAGTTGACCGTTTATCAATATAATCAGAAATATCTGTGACATCATTTGTTGTTAGCTCGCCTCTCTGCTAAGTCAGCGCGCATTATCTTCTGACAAACGGTATACCGAGAATATCTCACGCATTAAAATGCAAGCGGATATAGAACTCCGTCAAAATAATCGGCACTTCTTATTCAGTCGATATTTCGTGAAATCGGTCTGATCATAACCAAACTCTGGGCAACTTTTATGTATGTTACATATGCAAACAGCGCTTAAAACGTTAATTACAAAAAAAGACGCGTTTTCACGCGTCTTTTTTATTGCTTTTGAGATAGAAATTACTTCATTTCAACGTCAGCGCCAGCTTCCTTGAACTTCTTGACGATCTCTTCAGCGGTATCCTTGCTGATACCCTCTTTGATCTTGCTGGGAACTTCTTCAGCCATCTTCTTAGCGTCGACAAGTCCGAGACCGGTAACTTCTCTGACAACCTTGATAACGGCGATCTTGTTAGCGCCTGCGCTCTTAAGAATAACGTCGAACTCGGTCTTCTCTTCTGCGGGAGCAGCTGCTTCTGCGCCTGCTGCGGGAGCTGCGACTGCCATAGCTGCAGCGCTTACGCCGAATTCGGTCTCGATAGCCTTAACGAGTTCGTTAAGCTCGAGAACGGTCATGCTCTTTACTTCTTCGATGATCTTAGCAATATCTGCCATTGTTGTATCCTCCAATAATTACGAAATTTTTATGATTATTCTGCCTTCTTTTCAGCAACCTGTTGCAAAGCTCTTGCAAGTCCGCTGATAGGACTCTGCAGCAAGCCGAGCAATTGCGCGAGCAAAACTTCCTTGGAAGGAATGCTTGCCAGCTTTTCTACCGTTGTTGCGTCGATGTAAGCGCCGTCCATCAAACCGCACTTTACTTCAAGCGCACTGACGGTCTTCTTAGCGTTTGCAACGACCTTTGCCGCCGCGAGAGAATCGCCGTTAGCGAAAGCTACTGCGGTGGGGCCTTCGAGATGTCCGTCGAAACCTGCGATGCCGAGTTCGTTCAGAGCGATCTGTACGAGACGGTTTTTGAGAACGCGGTATTCAACGTTTTCTTTGCGGAAATTAGCACGGAGCGCGGTGTCGTCTGCAACGGAAATGCCTTTGTAATCGACGATGACCATAGCCTTGCAGTTCTGGATCTTGGATTTGATCTCTTCGATCTGAGCCGCTTTCTGCTGTCTGGCTTCGGAAATTTTCGCAACTTTGTTTTCGTTCTTAGCCATTTCTACCTCCTATAAAATTATCCCTCCGCGCCAAAGACACGGAGGGATCGTGAAATCCTTTTTTCTCCGCCTCGGCAAGATATTTAAGCTTAGCGCCCTTGCTGTCTTCGGCACGAATATTTTTCTTGTAAGACAAGTATATTTTATACCTGCCCTTTTGTCAAGCGTTTTAAAGCGATTACGCTTTTACAGCGATTTTTATGCCCGGTCCCATCGTGCTGGCGACGGTAACGCTCTTGACGTACTGACCTTTAGCTGCCGCCGGCTTCGCCTTGAGGATCGCGTCGAAGATAGCGTTGAAGTTTTCAGTCAGTTTTTCAGCGCCGAACGATTTCTTGCCGATAGCGACGTGAATAATGTTGGTCTTGTCCAGTCTGTATTCGACCTTACCAGCTTTGATCTCTTTGACAGCCTTAGTAACGTCCATAGTAACGGTACCGCTCTTGGGGTTAGGCATAAGTCCCTTAGGACCGAGAACCTTACCGATACGGCCGACCATACCCATCATGTCGGGAGTGGTGACGCAGACATCGAAATCGAACCAGTTTTCGTTCTTGATCTTGTTGATCAGCTCTTCGCCGCCGACGTAATCAGCACCTGCAGCTTCAGCTTCGTCTGCCTTCGCGCCCTTAGCGATGACGAGAACTCTCGCCGTCTTACCGGTGCCGTGAGGGAGAACGATAACGCCTCTGACCTGCTGATCAGCGTGACGGGAGTCAACGCCCAGTCTTACGTGAATTTCGATGGATTCGTCGAACTTAGCGGTCGCGCTGTCGACTACTGCTTTCATTGCCTCTGCAACGTCGTACGCCTTAGCGCTGTCAACGACTTTGGAAGCCTCGATATATCTCTTTCCTCTTTTCATAACTCAAACCTCCTTAGTCCTGAACGACGATGCCCATGCTGCGGCACGTACCTGCGATCATGCTCATCGCGCTTTCGATGCTGCCTGCGTTGAGGTCGGGCATCTTCATCGTAGCGATCTCTCTGATCTGAGCGGTGGTGATGGTCGCTACCTTGTCCTTGTTGGGCTTAGCAGAACCGCTTTCGATCTTGCAAGCCTTCTTGATGAGGACGGGAGCGGGCGGGGTTTTGAGTTCAAACGTAAACGAACGGTCGGTATAGATCGTCATTACGACAGGGATGATAAGACCTGCCTTGTCCTTGGTCTTTTCGTTGAAGTCCTTGGTAAAGCCGGGGATATTGATACCGTGAGGTCCCAGAGTGGAGCCTACGGGAGGTCCCGGAGTAGCTTTGCCGGCAGGAAGCTGCAACTTGACTATTGCTGAAATTTTCTTTGCCATAATACTACCTCCTTATAGCAATCGTGGTATTGACGAGCCGTATGAAAGATTTGCGGCTCTCCCAGACCCTTTCGGGTTTTAGCCTATTTTTTCTATCTGCTCGAATTCGAGATCCACGCTGGTCTCGCGTCCGAACATAGAGATGACGACTTTGACTTTCTGGACGTCGGGTTTGATCTCTCTGACCTCTCCCGTAAATCCCTGCAGCGCGCCCGACGTGACCTGAACGGTATCACCGACGTTGACGTGAAGGTCTTCGACCTTTATCTTTTCAAGCTGAGCTCTCTTTACGTCCTCTGCGGACATAGGGAGCGGCTTGCCGTCGCTGCTGTTAAAGAAGTCTCTTACGCCTCTCGTCTGTTTGACCATATACCATACCTGTTTGGTATAGATCATTTTGATGAATACGTAGTTGGGGTATTTACGGCGCATTACGAATTTTTTCTTGCCGTTGCGCTCTACTACCTCTTCCTCTTCCGGAACGACCACGTCGAATATAAAGTCCTGCAGACCGCTGGTCTCGACCATACGCAGAATGTTGTCTCTCGCGATATAATCGTAACCGTATGTCGTGCAGATTATATACCATTTCGGCTGTCCGTTGATCTCTTCTGCCATAATCCCTCCTTATGCCGCGGTACCGACGAGCAGTTCAAGCAGCCATGCGCACAGAGAGTCGAAGCCCATAATTATCAGGACGAAGATAAGAACGACGAAACATACGGTGCCGAACTGTGCGAATACTTTGCCTGCAGTCGGCCACGAGACTTTTTTAAGCTCAGACACGATACCCTTGAAGAAATTCTTCACGCGGGTGCCGAAACCGACTTTATCCTCGTTTTTCTTAGCGCCTTTACCCTTTTTGGGCTGCGCCGCGGGAAGATTGGCGTTGTTGTCACCGTTCAACTCAGCGTTGTTAAGCGGCGCGTTGATAACGCCCGTCTCCTCGACGTTTTTGTTTTTCTTGGACATATTCCCTCCGAATTACTTGGATTCTTTATGCAAAGTGGTCTTCTTGCAGAATTTGCAGTATTTCATGATCTCCAGTCTGTCGGGAGTATTCTTTTTATTTTTATACGTGTCGTAGTTGCGCTGCTTACACTCGGTACAAGCAAGGGTAATTCTTGTTCTCACGGTAAACACCTCCAAAAAAATTACACCCTTTTAGGTGCCTTATCATTTTAGCATAGCGCAATAACTATGTCAAACAAAAAAGCGCACAAAAAGAGTGTTTTTGAGTATATCTTTGATTTTAGCGCTCAAACCGCGCATTGACCCGCGGTTTTATCGCGATTTTACTTTGCGAAAGCTCCCTTTTCAGGTACCTCTTCGAGGGAACGGTACATCTGTTCCTTTCTCTCTTTAAGTTCCTGTTTGATCTCTTCCTTATTTTCTATCTGCTCTTTGAAAACAGGAGCGAATGCGGGCACGTAGCAGCACGCCGCCTTCATGGCCTTACAGGTTATCTTCTGAGTAAGCGACGGCGCTACTCTCATGCCGAAATCCATAAGTTTAGCGACTGCGTCGATAAGCACTCTTACCTTGCGTTTTCTCATCGCCTTGATTATGCGCTTAGCGGCGGTCTCTGCCGTAATGCCTATCTTTTCGACCAGTTCGTAATCCTTTTTAGCGCTTCCGCCTGCATCTCTCTGTTTATAGAGGTCGGTTTTTACGGGTCCGGGCATTACGCACGAAACGCCTATGCCGAAGCCGGAAAGATCCTGTGCAAGGCTTTCGCTGAACGCCCTTACCGCGCCTTTAGTAGCGGAATATACCGTCTCTCCGCATACCGGCAGGATAGCGCTTGCGGAAGAAATATTAACTATGTACCCGAATTTGCTTTTCTTGATCAGCGGGAGGAATGCCGCTACGCCGAAGATAACGCTGTTGAAATTTGTGTCAACGATCTTTCTTATCGTCTGCATATCCATATCGGCGTACTGCGAAAACTCCTGTATCATTCCAGCGTTGTTGATCAGAACGTCTACGTTATAACCTATATTCTGCATCTCCTCGGAAAAATCGTACCATGCGTTTTCGTCGGAAATATCGAAGCGACGGTAATCGAATTTATCTCCCAGTTCCTCTTTTAAAAGGTCAAGCTTCTGCTTGTTTCTTGCCACGCCCATTACGTTGCAACCGAAATTTTTGACGAGCTGAACCGTGAGCTCCTTGCCAATGCCTGTACTGCAACCGGTGATAACGACGTTCCTTCCGTATATCCAATTCTTTTTTGCCATATATTTATACAACACTTCCTTTTATTAATTACAGGATAATTTTACCATACTATCGGCAAAATTTAAATACAAAAAGCATTGCAAGTGTCCTATATCTCAAGCTATATTTTTTATTTTTGCCAATAAACGATACGCGATAACACAACATTATAACATTGAAAACAACTATAATCTTATCAAAAATTATTTTAGTATAGATTTATTAAAGAAGTATTGAAATAAACAAATGAGTAATTAATTTGCAGCAAAATTTTAATATAATAAGCCATGGTGCATACTTGCCGTGAAAAAGAGACTTATCTGCTGAAACAATTCAACTCAGGACAGAGATAAAAATTTTATCGAGCCTAAGAACTCGTTACTCTGCTACACGGTGCTTTCTCAGTCAACCGTTTTAGTAAAAGACAAAAAGAAAAAGCCGTCTGAAACCAGACGGCTTTTTATTGTTTTGCTGTTTAAGCGATTAGCCCAGAATCTTGGAAACGACGCCGGAGCCGACCGTTCTGCCGCCTTCGCGGATAGCGAAACGGAGACCTTCTTCGATAGCGATCGGGGTGATGAGTTCGACTTCCATCGTAACGTGGTCACCGGGCATAACCATTTCAACGTCAGCAGGGAGTTTAATGGAGCCGGTAACGTCGGTCGTTCTGAAGTAGAACTGCGGACGATAGCCGTTGAAGAATGCGGTGTGACGGCCACCCTCTTCCTTCTTCAGTACGTAAACCTGCGCGCTGAACTTGGTGTGAGGATTGATGGTGCCGGGTTTAGCAAGAACCTGACCTCTCTCGATGCCCTTTCTGTCGATACCACGGAGAAGAGCGCCGATGTTGTCGCCTGCGAAAGCCTCGTCGAGGAGCTTTCTGAACATTTCAAGACCGGTGATGGTGGTCTCGACGGTGTCATGGATACCGACGATCTGAACCTTATCCTGAACCTTTACGCTACCTCTTTCAACTCTACCGGTAGCAACGGTGCCGCGGCCGGTGATGGTGAAGACGTCTTCAACAGGCATAAGGAAGGGTTTGTCGGTGTCGCGCTCGGGAGCGGGAATGTAGCTGTCGATAGCGTCGAGAAGCTCCTGGATGCAAGCGCAAGCGGGATCGTCGATTTTGCCGTCGGAAGCAGCTTCGAGAGCTTTGAGCGCGCTGCCCTTGATGATCGGGGTCTCGTCGCCGGGGAACTCGTACTGGCTGAGGAGGTCTCTGACTTCCATCTCGACGAGTTCGAGAAGTTCGGGATCGTCAACCTGGTCGGTCTTGTTGAGGAAGACGATGATATAAGGAACGCCGACCTGACGAGCGAGCAGGATGTGCTCTCTGGTCTGGGGCATCGGGCCGTCGGTAGCAGCAACGACGAGGATAGCGCCGTCCATCTGTGCCGCGCCGGTGATCATGTTCTTAACGTAGTCTGCGTGTCCCGGGCAGTCAACGTGAGCGTAGTGACGGGTGTCGGTCTCATACTCAACGTGAGCGGTATTGATTGTGATACCTCTTGCCTTCTCTTCGGGCGCTTTGTCTATTTCATCGTATCTCATCTTCTGAGCATGACCCTTAGCTGCGCAGTACATCGTGATAGCTGCGGTCAAAGTGGTCTTACCGTGGTCGACGTGACCGATGGTACCGATATTTACATGCGGTTTGGTTCTTTCGAATTTAGCCTTAGCCATTTTGTTATTCCTCCTGAAATCTTTCGACTGTTATAATTATTTTACTTTTATTATAGCGATTTGTCAACGACTTAACGCTAATTATTTTTTTCTTGCGTCGATAATGCCCGCCGCAACGTTCTTCGGAACTTCAGCGTAGTGGTCGAACTGCATAGAGAAGTCGCCTCTGCCCTGAGTGCTGGAACGGAGCGTGGTCGCATAACCGAACATTTCGGAAAGCGGGATCTCGCAATCGACAACCTGATCGCCGCCGCGCATTTCCATGGATTTGATATTGCCTCTTCTGCCGTTGATCGTACCGATAACGTCGCCGAGATACTGGTCGGGGGTGACGACTTCGACAGCCATCATAGGCTCAAGCAGAACGGGGTTAGCCTTTTCAGCGCCGTCTTTGAGAGCCATGGAACCTGCGATCTTGAACGCCATTTCGGAAGAGTCGACTTCGTGGTAAGAACCGTCGACGATATCGACGTGGAAATCGACGAGTTCGTAACCAGCGATAACGCCGCCCTTCGCCGCTTCTCTGATACCTGCTTCGACAGCGGGGATATATTCCTTCGGGATGCTGCCGCCGACCGTCTTGTCCTCAATGGTGATACCCTTGCCGGGTTCGCTGGGAGTAAGAACGATCTTGCAATGACCGTACTGACCTTTACCGCCGGACTGACGGATATACTTGCCTTCTGCGTTGACCGCCTTTCTGATGGTCTCGCGGTAAGCGACCTGCGGCTGACCGACGTTAGCTTCGACTTTGAATTCTCTCAAAAGTCTGTCTACGATGATGTCGAGGTGCAGCTCGCCCATACCTGCGATGATGGTCTGACCGGTCTCCTGGTTGGTGTACGTCTTGAAGGTCGGGTCTTCTTCTGCGAGTTTGATAAGCGCGAGGCTCATCTTCTCCTGACCTGCCTTGGTCTTGGGCTCGATAGCGACGTTGATAACGGGTTCGGGGAACTCCATGCTTTCGAGTATGATCGGCTTGTCTACGTCGCAGAGTGTATCGCCGGTGGTCGTGTCTTTAAGACCGACTATCGCGATAATGTCGCCTGCATGCGCTTCTTCGAGTTCAGCCCTGCTGTTAGCGTGCATACGGACTATACGACCCACTCTCTCGCGCTTGCCCTTGGTGCTGTTGAGCACGTAAGAGCCCGCCTTGATGGTACCGGAGTATACCCTGAAGAACGCCAGCTTACCGATGAACGGGTCAGCCATGATCTTGAACGCGAGACCGCTGAACGGAGCGTTGTCGTCCGCTTCGCGGTGGAGTACGACGTTCTTGTCGTCGACCGCGGTGCCTTCGACGGGGGGAATGTCGAGAGGCGACGGCAGATAATCGACGATAGCGTCGAGAAGGAGCTGAACGCCCTTGTTACGATAAGCGGATCCGCAGAATACGGGGGTGATGTCCATAGACAGAACGCCCTTACGGATAGCCTTTCTTATCTCCTGGGGATCGATTTCTTCGCCCATAAGAACCTTTTCCATCAACGATTCGTCGTACATGGACGCTTCGTCGAGGAGCTCTGTTCTCTTCTCTTCGCAGATATCTTTGAGTTCTGCCGGGATATCTCTGTATTCGAACTTGAGACCTTCCTTATCGGTATAATAGATAGCCCTGTTTTCAACAAGGTCTACCATGCCTACGAAACCGTCTTCCTTGCCGATAGGTACGACCATAGCGACGGGTTTAGCTCTGAGTCTGTCCTTCATCATCTGGATGACGTTGTCGAAATCCGCGCCGTCGCGGTCCATCTTGTTGACGAACGCGATCCTCGGAACGTGATATTTCGTAGCCTGACGCCAGACGGTTTCGGACTGAGGCTGAACGCCGCCTCTTGCGCAGAATACCGCTACCGCGCCGTCGAGAACGCGGAGGCTTCTTTCGACCTCAACGGTAAAGTCAACGTGTCCCGGGGTATCGATCAGGTTGATACGGCAGC
>DVNX01000032.1 GCA_018714045.1 Candidatus Ornithoclostridium faecavium | reverse complement strand
CGAAGCCTGCACTGCTGCCGCCACGCGGCTGTGACCGCGGCATTGGTCGGCTGTCGGCGGTGTGACCGCAGCAATGGTCGGCTATCGCGGGTTGTAACTTGTTGCATTACGCGAAGCCTGCACTGCTGCCGCCACGCGGCTGTGACCGCGGCAATGGTCAGCTATCGCGGGTTGATACTTTTTACACTATGCGAAGTCCGTACGATTGTGTCAAAGAAAAACCACCTCGTATTCCAGGGTTATCCCGAATATTTCATAAACGCGCTTTTTTGCGAGTTCCGCGAGGTAAAGAAAATCCGCGCCCGTCGCGCCGCCGCCGTTGATAATGAAGTTGGCGTGCTTATCGGATATCTCCGCGCCGCCCTTCTTTTCCCCTTTGAGCCCCGCGCGGTCTATGTAGTAGCCCGCCGATATCCCGTCTACCCGCTTGAATACGCTGCCGAGCGACCTTCCTTTGGGCTGACTTTTTTCCCGCCTTTCGCGGTACTCGCTTATGCACGTTCTTATCTCCCTTTCGGACGACGGCGTAAGCGCAAGTTCCGCGCCGAGGACGGTCAGTCCGTTTTCGGCTATACAGGTATGTCTGTACCCGGCTTCTAACGCTTGCGGCGAAAAAGCGACAACCTCTCCGTCCGCCGTTACCGCGTCGACGCGGGTTATGAGCTCCGCCATCTCGCGACCGAACGCGCCCGCGTTCATAGCCACCGCGCCGCCCGCGCTCCCCGGTATGCCCGACAGTTGTTCGAGACCCGATAAACCGTATTTCGCGCACCTGTTCACCAGATCGGGAAGTCTTACGCCCGCGCCGCAGTACACTCTGCCGCCTTTCCTCGATATGTCTTTTACCCCGTCCGTAGATATCGCTATGCCGTCGTAACCGCCGTCGGGAAAAAGCACGTTCGTTGCGCCTCCGAGGACGACTTTTTCGTATCCGTTGAGTATCTTTACCGCCTTTGAAAGCGCGTAGCCGTCCTTAGGGCTTACTACCTTCGCGATCTCTCCGCCGCTGCCGAAAGACCCGAAGGCGGGGACGCCGTATTTTACGCGACAGTTGCTTTTCGCAAGCTCTTTTTCTAAGCTCTTTCCGAATTTTTCCATACTGATATTGTATGCCCGCGTTTTTTCCCGCGTGCGTAAAAGCCGTTGCGCAAAGTCTTCCTGCATCGGACGCTTATGCGTGACTTTGCAAGACTCACAGCCTCTTTTTTACGCAAAATCGTATGCGAAAAAGTAAAATTCAGGAAAAACCTCGATTTTTGCGCGTTTTAAGTTTGTATACAAACGCGTATTATGTTAATATATTTCCAGACTGAAAAGAAGGTGGCTCATGAAAAAACTCGACCCGTTGGGATTGCTCAGAAATCTCAGATATACCAATTTTATCTTCCTCACGCTAGCCGGCGTTATAAACGCGGTAGGCGTTACGCTCATGCTCGCGCCCGCAGGCATGTACGACGGCGGCTTTTCCGGTACGTCCATTCTGCTCAGCCAGGTAACTCCGCTCAGCATGAGCGTTTTCCTGCTTTTGCTCAATGTTCCGTTCTTTCTGTTCGGACTCAAAAAACTGGGCGGCGCGTTCATCGTGTATTCTCTTTATACGGTCGCGATCTATTCGCTTTTTTCATATCTGTTCCAGAACTCGTTCGGCATAGACTTTTCAGACGGCTCGCCCATAGCGGGTACCGACCTGTTGCTATGCTCCGTTTTCGGCGGAATAATTTCGGGTATCGGAAGCGGTATCACGATACGCTTCGGCGGCGCGATAGACGGCGTCGAGGTAATGGCGGTCGTTTTCGCGAAAAAGATAGGCATGACCGTAGGCTCTTTCGTGATGAGCTACAACGTGATACTTTACGTCATCGCGGGCATTGTCACAAAAGGCTGGGTCGCTCCGCTCTATTCCGTCATCGCCTACACGGTAGGTCTTAAAGCGGTCGACTTCATCATCGACGGTTTCGATAAGGCTAAGTCCGCTTTCATAATAACCGACCGTCACGGCGAGGTCGCGGACGCGCTGACAGAAGAATTCGGCAGAGGCGTTACCTCGATAGACGCGACGGGTCACTACTCCCAGTCCAGCAAGACCGTGCTTTACTGCGTTGTCAACCGCTTCGAGGTCGGCAAGCTCAAATCCATAGTGACGAATATAGACAGCAGCGCGTTCCTGGTCATCAACGACGTAACGGACACGCTGGGAAGCAGTCTTAAATACGAAAGATTCATAAAAAGAAGCATTAAAAAATCGGCTATATTCGGCAATAAAAAAGATCGCGCGTATTCAGAGGAAATTGCTGCCGCAACGGACGAAAACGCGCACGCTATCGAAAAAGCCGAAATTCCCGCAAGCGGTGAAACGGCGGTAAACGACGAGCCTTCCTTAGAAAAAGAAAATATCGGGGCTGTCTCCACCGCAACGTCGGAAGGTAGCGTAAAGGCCACGACGACTTTAAGCGCGGATATAACGGAAAAAAACGGCGAAACTCCGAAAAACGCATAACAGGTCGCAAATTCAGGTTTTAAAAGCATTAAAAAAGCGAAGCGGAAAAACTCTCCGCTTCGCATTTTTAATAATAAAAGACCGTCAATATCCTCTTATTTTTTTCAAAATCTGCCCGGCTTTCTCATGACCCTGCTCCGCAGCCTTCTTAAACCAGTAGATCGCTTTTGCTTTATCGCGAGGAACTCCGTTGCCGTTGTTATAACAAACACCCAGATTGCACTGAGCGTTTGCGTGCCCTTGCTGTGCCGCCTTCGTATACCAATATACTGCCGTCCGATAATTCTGCGCTACGCCTTTGCCGTCGTAATACATATTGCCGAGATTATACTGCGCGCTCACAAGTCCTTGCTCCGCAGCCTTTATATACCACTGTGCGGCTGTCCGATAATTTTGCGCTACGCCTTTTCCGTTGTAATAGCTGTTGCCCAGATTGCACTGCGCTTTGGCGTACCCCTGCTCCGCAGCCTTTGTATACCACTGTGCGGCTGCCCGGTAATCCTGCGCTACGCCTTTTCCGTCGTAATAGCTGTTGCCCAGATTAAACTGCGCGTCTGCGAGCCCCTGCTCCGCAGCCTTTGTATACCACTGTGCGGCTGTCCGATAATTTTGCGCTACGCCTTGTCCGTTGTAATAGCTGTTGCCCAGATTAAACTGCGCGCTTGCGAGCCCCTGCTCCGCAGCCTTTGCATACCACTGTGCGGCTGTCCGGTAATTCTGCGCTACGCCTTTTCCGTTGGCATAGCAAAAGCCGAGATAATTCTGAGCGGGAGCGTATCTTCTGTCCGTCAGATCGCTTAATATCCGAAACGCCGCGCTGTGGTTTTTTGCGTCGTTATAAGCTTTTGCCTGCTCAAGCAACCTTTCTTCTTCCGTCATACTTTTCTCCTGTCAATGATTTTTGCTGCCGCGTTGCCTTATCTATATTATAATCGTTTGCCGCCGCGGTGTCAATAACTATCCGTTAACCTTTGACGTTCGTGTTTTCGCGTTCATCTTTCGTCTCTTCGGCGCCGTCATTGTTCCCGCCGTCCGACTTCTTGCGCGGATAATTCAAAGTCTTTTTTATCACATTTTCGAGACGGCACGCGAATAGGATAACGGGCGCGACTACCGCGCTCAACGCGCCCTGAAGAATATTCCACGGCAGATTGACTAAGCCGCCCTGCCACTTTCCTTCAGCAAGCAACAGACCTTCCGCGAGAAAATAGCCCGCCGCCATCATAAGTCCGCCGACCACGTTGGAAACGGCTGAAAAAACAACCTTTTTCACAGTGTCGCCCTCTTTGATAAACGCGCTTTTAAACGCCTTAAAAAGCAAGCCCGCTATCAAGCCTTCGAGAGCCTTTATCACGAGAGTGAACGGCGCGTAAAAAGTGTATCCTAAAATAAGATCTCCCAGCGCGCCGCCCAGCCCGCCCGCGAACGCTCCTGCCACGGGTCCGAGAGCCGCCGCGGCGATAAATATCGCTACGTCGCCGAAATTGTAGTACCCTCCGCCGGGGAGAGGTACCGAAGCCAGCGTAAGCACAGCCGTAAGCGCTGCCATAAGCGCGGTAAGCGCGAGTTTCTTTGTCCTTAAAGTCATAAAAGCCTCCTCTTTTCTTCGGGGGCGCGAAACTTTTTCCTGAAAGGAATGAAAAACCCGTCGCGAAATACGCAACGGGCAAATAAAAACGTAAACGGGCGCACAAAGTACGCCATTCAACATTCTTTCCCATTCTGACTTTACAGGCGGTTACGGGATCTCACCGTATCGGCTATTGAGGTTGTTGGACTAATCCGTTCAAAGACGGCATCACCACCGGTCAGCTTTACGCTTGCCCAAAGAATATTTATTTTTATACCGTAACGGAAACGCTTCCGTTACGGTATTTATGAAATCAGTATAGCGCGGTTGATATATACAGTCAACTTTATTCAGCCTTTATCGAGTTTTTTCAGTAAATATCTTATATCTTTTTCCGATTCTTTCAATCTTTTGTCGGATACGTCTGCTTTAACTTTTCTCTTTAAGTATAAACTACATTCTTGTACGTTTAAATTCAGCAATCCTCTTTCGGTGCAAAAATAAATTCTGTACTTTGAAAATCTGTAATCGCTTTTTCTGTATACGGCTTTGCGGTGATCGCATTTTTTGCAGAGATCAGACATCGTTTTCTTCCTTTATAATCATGCGTATTTCTGAAATCTCCGTCAGAATATCACTCAGATAACATCTCAATAATATTTTGCTTTTAACTTTTTTACGTTACGTTCAAACTTTTGACAATTTTCTTGTATCTCTACCGTACTCCGTCTTTGACTGCACCAACCAAAATTTATTTTTTTAAATTCTTTTATCCCTTTTACGAAGTATCTGTCACAAAATCTGCACTCTGGGCATTGCCCTGTTTTCTTTTCCATAATTTACCTCTCGTAACTTTTATATATAAAATCATAGGCGTTGCCTTTACAATTAAACAAAAAAAGAGGTTTATTATGATAACACTCGGACAAATAAGAGAAAGACTCGTTGAAGCGATAAAAAACAGCGGTATGACGCAAACTGAAATTGCGGAAAAATTAGGCATAAGACAGCCGACCGTAGGACAATATCTGTAAGGCAGAGCTATGCCCGCTCTCGACACTCTCGCAAACCTTTGCAGACTGCTCGACTTAGACGCGAACTATATCCTTTGCATAGGCAACGACGATTGAGCCGACTGTCTTTCTGCATACAATTTGAAATAACGCTTGCTTTTGCAAAACTCCTATTATACAATCTTAGTACAAAACTTTATTCATAATTCTTTATTCCGCTTTGTCGTCTCCGCCTTCGGGCTTGTCGTCCTTTTTGACGGGCGCCTTTCTCGGCTTTCTCGCGGCAGCGGGTTTCTTTGCCGCGGGTTTTTCGTCGGCGGACTTTTCTTCTACAGGATTTTCAGCGGATATTTCTTCTGTTAAAGACTCCTCTTTTTCCTCAGCGGTATCCGTCTTTTCGGCTTTGCTTTCCTCTGCCTTTACCGCCTTGTCCTTAGCGTTCTCGCTTTCTACGAATTCGGACGCGTTGATTATTTTCGCTTCCTGCGCTTCGCGCTTGGGCTCGTAGTCGTAACGGTAGGTCTGATGCTTAGCCTGTCTTTCGTCGATGGCTTTTATAACCTCTTCGGCGCTCTTTCCGTCAAACAGCATCTCCACCTCGTCGGTATATATGGTGTTCTTTGCGAAAAGCACTCTGACCATGTTATCCATTACGCTTCTGTGCTCTTTGATAAGAGTCAGCGCGCGGTCGTAGCTTTCGTCGAGGATGCGTTTTACTTCGCTGTCTATTACGCCGCCCAGCTTTTCGCTGTAAGAATGAGTCGTGCCGTAGTCCCTGCCCAGGAATACCTCTTTGTTGCCGCCGAGGAACATATTTCCGAGCTGTTCGGACATACCCCACTCCGTGACCATCTTGCGGGCGATGCCGCTGGCGCGCTCAATATCGTTGCTCGCGCCCGTGGATATATCGTGTATGACGATCTGCTCTGCCGCTCTGCCGCCCAGCATCATTACGATATTGTCGAGGAGCTTGTTCTTCGTGACGTGGCTGTCGTCGCTGTCGGGACGGGTGAGCGTATAGCCTGCCGCCATACCTCTCGGGATAATGCTGACTTCCTGAACCTCGTCGCAACCGGGCAAAAGCCTTGCGATTATAGCGTGACCCGCTTCGTGGTACGCGGTTATTCTCTTGTCGCTGTCCGTGATAACGCGGCTCTTTTTCTGCGGACCCGCGATTACCTTATTGATACCCTCTAAGATATCTTCCATGACGATGACCTTTCTGCCCGCTCTCGCCGCAAGGATAGCCGCCTCGTTGAGAAGGTTTGCTATATCCGCGCCGCTGAAGCCGCTGGTCATGCGCGCTAAGATCTTGAAGGAAACGTCGGGAGCGAGAGGTTTATTGCGGCTGTGCACCTTGAATATCTCCTCTCTTCCTTTGACGTCGGGGATATTGACGTATATCTGACGGTCGAATCTGCCCGGTCTGAGCAGCGCGGGGTCGAGGATATCCGCGCGGTTTGTAGCCGCCATGATTATTATGCCCTCGTTCTTTTCGAAGCCGTCCATCTGTACGAGAAGCTGGTTGAGGGTCTGCTCTCTTTCGTCGTGTCCGCCGCCGAGACCCGCGCCTCTCTGACGACCCACCGCGTCTATTTCGTCGATAAAGACGATACACGGCATATTGCGCTTAGCCTGGTCGAAAAGGTCTCTTACTCTCGCCGCGCCCGTACCGACGAACATTTCGACGAAGTCGGAACCGCTTATCGAGAAGAACGGCACGTTGCTTTCGCCCGCGACCGCCTTTGCGAACAAGGTCTTACCTGTACCGGGAGGGCCTACGAGAAGTACGCCCTTGGGGATACGCGCGCCGAGATCGCTGAATTTCTGCGGATTTTTAAGGAAATCGACTATCTCTTTGAGTTCTTCTTTCTCCTCTTCCGCACCGGCGACATCCGAGAACTTGACGTTAGTGCTCATAGTCATTCTCGCCTTCGTCTTACCGAAGTTCATAGCCTGCTTGTTAGCGCCCGCGTTCTGTTTGATGATGAAGAATATCGTGCCGCCGAGAAGCAGAAGCATTATTACGGGGAAGACGATGGACGTCCAGTTGACGCCCGTTTCGTAATGCAGCGTAAGTTCGGGCACCACCGCGCCTTCCTGACCTCTGAGGTCGTCGAAAAGCTGCAATATCGCGGTATATCCGCCAGTTTCGACGTGATAATCCGCAGCCTTGGCGGGATTTTTCTTAAAAGTTTCGTAATCGGTAGCTGAATTCTTTTTCAATATATAAGCGTCGCTTCCGTTGACGACGTAAACCGCCTGTATCTCACCGTTTTCAAGCATAGTCACGAAAGAATCGCCGCTTCCGTCGTACGGCAGTTCGGCGGGTTTTTTACCCGTGCCGAGCATGACCCATATCAGCGCGATCAGAGCGATAAGCGCGACTATGACGATGACAGTTCTTATTATTCCGGCCTTTTTACTCATTTTACCTCCGAAAAATTACGGCAGACCGCAGAATAATTCCGCGGTCGGTTATATAAATAATATATTAATTCAGGGGAATAGTCAACCACTATTGGGTAATCATCATGTAAAATAGAGATTAAAAAAAGGTTAATAATCGACTGAAATCAGCAGATCCACGACGTCGTCGGCAAGCCTGCGGATAAAGGCGGGATCAGCCGTTTTCAGCTGCAGTAGCATGTCTCCTTCTCTTTCCCCCACTATCGCCATTATGCCTATATCGCCCAGTCTGCCCGCGTTTTTTCTGAACGCTCCCGCGGGGCGCAGACCGCCTTCAACGACTTTGAGCTTACCCACGTCCTCTAAACTTCCCATGGTCGCGTCGATCGCGACTACGATATCCCCGCGGTGGTACGTATTTAACATTTTTCTGTACCCGTGTAGGTTAAGTGCCGTTATAGGACGGCGTCGCGTACCGTAAACGTAAGCGTTTACGTTACGCTTTCTGAGTTCTTCCCCGACCAGAGGTCCCAGGCTGTCGCCGACTATCTTGGGAGTGCCGACGCATACGAATACTACGTTTTTCTTTTTTTCCATACCGCGATTATTGACAGAGGGGCGGCTATTTATTCTCAGCAGTCCGTCCGCATTTTTAAATGACCGTCGCGCGCGCGGCTTTTAACATATTTATTTGATAATAAATACGGCTTAGTCTTGTTTCGCGGCGCCTGTCATTTCATTCTCTTCTCCTCTCTCCTCTTATTTCCGCTGAACAGCCCTCGTTTTCTGCTTCTCTTTTGTGTATTGTCGTACGCTCTGACCTGTCCGTCGCGCCGTTATACGAAAACTTTACAATAATTTTGCGTTATTAAATGTTTTATTTTGTTTTAAGCCTTGACATAAGTCAAAATCTTTGGTAAAGTATTATTAGAGCCGAGGGTTATATCTTTCGGTGATACTTGCAATCAATATATCCGTCCCGCCTGCGCGAAAACGCGCATATGTATAAAAAGGGACGGCAACGGTTAAAATAACGGAGGGTGTAAAAAAATGATACTTGGTTTCGATTTCAGTTCTCTGCCTGAGCTTCCGATATCGTACCTTACGATAGTCCTTCTGGCTTTCATGCTTCTGGGACTCATCGCAGGATTATTCAAAGGCTTCGGCGTTGAGCTTCTCGGTCTTATAAAGATCGCCGGCGTTGTGTTCGGTTCCGCTTTCGCAGTCGGATTCGTACAACCGATAGCCGTAGAAAATATCTCTTTCCTGGCTGAGATGGATCCCGCCATTCAGCAGACGGTGATATACGTCGCGCTTTTCCTCGCGATCTGGCTGGTCCTAGCGATCATAATGGGACTCATAAAGAGGCTTTTCCTTCGTCAGTGTCCCGGCGGCGTCAGCAAATTCTTCGGCGGTATCCTGGGCATGGTAAAGGCTGCTCTGTTCGGAATTCTGTTCGCGTTCATCGTGATTAAGCTTGCCGAGCAGTTCGACGCGTTCCAGTATTTCGTCGAAAACGCTAAAGTAGAGCCCGTAGGCAAATTCCTTGTCGAAAACAACCCGATCGATAAGATAATCGAGCTGGTCAAGGAGCTTATGGCAAAAGGCACGGAAATAGCTTAACGGCGAATAAAATCAATACTGAAAATCAAAAGGCGGCTTTTCAGCCGTCTTTTTTGCGCCTGAACGGCGGCTTATCGCATCGTTGCGTCTGCGTTATAAATTCTTCTTGCGGGTTCCTCTCTCTCGTAAAAGTCAACTTACGCCTTGCAACGCACGGCAAACTGTATGGAGAAATCTTTAACGTATACCTGACAAGCGCCCCGACAGCGATATCGCCGCGCGCCGTCTGTTTTTTAAAGCGAGACTCTCGTTTATAAACCGCGCTTTGTAATGTCGGCAGCCTTTTACCGATTTAAGACGCGTCGCTAACGGGCTATGCCGCAATGCTCTGTATAACGCGAAAAAGACAGCATATCCCCTGCCCCGCCGCGCCGAAAAGCCCGCCCGCAAGTATAAACAGAGAATCCGCCTTTTCAGCCGCGATAAAGAAAAGCGACGATAAAAGCCCGCAAAGCGAATTTACCGCGAAAAAATATAAAGTCATCTTTTTCTTTACGCCCGAAACGTACAGTATGAGCAAAGACAGCGAAAAGCCCACGAAATAACAGGCGATATATTCGTATATCTGCATACCCAATTATATGTCCCCGTCCCTCTCGAGATACGCAAACAAGCCCGTTTTCGTCTGAAATCGGGCGCTTGCAAGCATCTTTTTTCAAAAGCGTGCCGACGAAAGCAATATTTTTTCTTTTTCTGTTCATTTATTTACGCGATTATGATATACTTAAACTATGTCTGAAAAAGCGGCAAAATGGCTGAGGCTGGACAACAGCGCGAAAATATTCCCTATGATGGCGGACAAGCAGAATCAGAACTTGTTCAATATTTTCGTGCGCTTAAGCGAGGACGTAGACAAGATGATCCTGCAACGCGCGCTGGAAATAACGATAAAGCGCTTCCCTTCGATGAACGTTATGCTCAAGCGCGGCGTTTTCTGGTTTTATTTCGAACAGCACGGCGGCAAACCCAAAGTCTACGACGCCGACCCGATAGTGATGAAGAAGATATCCTCTTCCAACTGCGGCGGCTTCTGTTTCAGGATAAGCTGTTACAAAAACGTGATATACGCGGACTTTTTCCACGCCGTCACCGACGGCACGGGCGCGGCGGAGTTCGTAAAAAGCCTTCTTTTCACATACTTTACCCTTAAAGGCTATCCCGTGGACGGAGAGCAGAAAGTCCTTACCGTAGGCTCCCCCGTCAACCCGCGCGAATACGAGGACAGCTTCCTCACCAACTACAAGAAAAAGAAGATAAAGGATCTGACGATAAGTTCTCTCAAAGGAAAGAAATCTTACCGCATATCGGGCATCCGCTTTGAAAACGCGGGAAAAGGCGTGATAAACATGTACGCGCCCGCAAAACAGTTCGTCTCCGTCTGCCGCGAGCACAACTGCACCGTTACCGAAATGATAGGCGCGCTGTTCATGCTCAGCGTTTACGAGACAAAGATAAAGCCAGAAAGCCTTCCCCCGCAGGATATCCAGCTTTTCGTGCCGATAAACCTGAGAAAGATATTCTCTTCGGTAACCCTCAGGAACTTTTCTCTCTTTTCGCGCATAGGCGTCACCGCGACCGATGATATGACGCTTCAGTCGCTTACTTCGACGATACACGAATGTCTTAAGCGCGACACGCAGAAAGAGGTGCTGTCCGACAAGATATCGACGACTGTGTACGCAGAAAAATTCCTGCCGATGAGAATCCTGCCCCTCTTTATGAAAAGGCTTATATTCAAGATATCCAACCTCTTCTTCGGCAAAAACAAAAAGACCGCGACTTTCTCAAGCGTGGGAGTGGTCTCTCTGCCCGAAAGTTTCAGACCTTATATAAAGGATATGGGCTTCGGCATAACGGCAAACAACGCCTGCCCCGTCACGATAACGGCGGCGACGGCTTTCGATACCATGTGCATAAACTTTACGCGCACGATCACGGATACCGAGATAGAAAAGCGCTTCGCGCGCTATTTGACCGACTTCGGTATCGACCTTAAAGTGACTTCTAATTTCTGGGAGGTGGACGACGATGCGATGCAAATTCTGTAACGTGGAAGTTGACTGCAAAACGCATATATGTCCTCTGTGCCACGAGCTTATCGCGCCCGAGGAACAGGACGAAAACCTCACCCCCGCTTTCCCGCCCAAAACGCAGAAGGCGGAACGCAAAAAACATACGCATTTCACGTTGTCCAACATTTATCTGGCGGCGAGCGTGATAGTCTTTATCGTCTGTATGGCGGTAAACCTGGGTCTTAAACAGCCTACACACTGGTTTCTTATGGTGGGAGCGGTGCTTCTTTACGGCTTCCTCACGATGAGAAATACGGTGATGAGCAACAACAGCGCATGGATAAAAGCGTTCTGGCAGATAGTGATGATAGTGCTGATACTGTGGCTGGCGCAGGTCGTTTTCGACGACGTTATGTCGGATACGCATTGGCTTTCAGACCTCGCTCTGCCCCTGATAATCATGGTATCGGTGCTGACCCTCGGTATAATATCGTGCGCGGTCGTACGCAGGAACAAGGCGCTTTTGTACGATACCCTTTTCCTTTCGCTTATCGGCTTCGTACCGATGATCCTCTACGCTTTCGGCGTAGTGGAAAAAGTGCTGGTCAGCGCTATATGCGCGGGCTTCTGCGCCGCGGTCATAGCGTGCGTGCTGATTTTCGCGCGCAAAGAACTTCTCGAAGAAATGGAACGCCGCCTGCATTGGTGACGGTTTAATAAAAATCACATCTCAAGGAGATATTATCATGTATTACATTGGTGTTGACGTCGGAGGTATGAGCATCAAAGGCGGACTCGTCGCCAAAAACGGTCAGATAGTCGCAAGATTTACCGTGCCGACTAACGTTTACGACAAAAATTACAGCATAAGCGAAGATATCCGCAAGGTCATCGAAGGCACGATGCAGGCGGGCGACGTAACGATAGAAGATATCGAAGGCATCGGCATAGGTCAGCCCGGCGCGATCGATTCCGTACGCGGCGTTATACGTTACAGCAACAACATTGCCCTCGAAAACGTTCCCGTCGTGGACGAACTCAAAAAGTATTTCGACGTTCCTATAAAGATAAACAACGACGCCAACTGCGCCGCTCTGGGCGAGCAGGTATTCGGCGCGGGCAAGGGATATAACGACGTCGTATTCGTCACCCTCGGCACGGGCGTGGGCGGCGGTTTCATAATAAACGGAAAGCTGTTCGAAGGCAGAGAGTGCGCGGGCGCAGAACCCGGTCACATGGTCATCGTAGTGGACGGCGAAAAGTGCAACTGCGGCAGAAGAGGCTGCTGGGAAGCGTACGCTTCAGTAAGCGCGCTCATCCGTCAGACCAAAGCGGCTATGAAGACAGACCCCTCTTCCCTTATGCACGAAGAAGCTGAAAAAGAAGGCAAGGTCAGCGGTATGACCTCTTTCGTTGCGGCTAAACGCGGCGACAAGACGGCGCAGAAAGTAGTTGACAATTATATAAGATACATAGGCGAAGGACTTGTCAACCTGGCTAATATCTTCCGCCCCGACGTGATCCTTCTCGGCGGCGCGATATCCAAGGAAAGAGACCGTCTGACCGTACCTCTTCAGAAGATGATGGACAAAGAATCCTTCGGCGCGAAATTCAACCCGCGCGTAAAGGTAAAGATAGCTTCCCTTCAGAACGATGCGGGCATTCTGGGCGCGGCAGCTCTGCTTTTGCAGTAATATCCGCTTTTTCCGAAAAGGCAAAGACGCGCGGATCACGCAACTTTCCTTTAAGCTGAGAAAACTTTTACGGGAGACCTTTTACGGTCTCCTTTTTTTCTGTCTGACTCGCGGTTTGCCTTTATCGGGATATTGTGTTAAAATGGTTAAGGCTCTCAAGGAGGTTTTATGAGAAAGATATCTAAAGACGAACTCAAAAAAACAAGCTCTCTTTTTGCGGAGATGTTCAGCGACTACACCCCTTACCGTCTTTTCTTCGACGACAAGCATCTCGCAAAGGGCACGGAGCTTCTCTTCAGATGCGAGGTTTTCTGCGCTCTTAACTATACTTACGCTGACGAAAACTTCGAGGTAATCGCCAGCGTAAAACGACCCGGCGACAAAGACCGCGATCTCACTCTACTTCTCGCCGACCCGCGCTTTTCTTTCGAGGCGATGAAAGTCGGCAACCCCCGCAACATATCTCTTCTTAAAGAATACGTCGCTTTCGCGCAAGGTTTCGCGGAAAAATATTACGATCCCGCCACGGATTGTTATATCAAAAACATAGGCGTCGCGAAAAGCGCGCGCGGCAAAGGCCTGCTGCGTAAGGCTCTTAACGAACTGTGCTCAGATATGCCCGTTTACCTTGAAACGCATACTCAGGAAAATGTGTCTCTTTACGAACACCTCGGGTTTCAGCTGCTGGAAAGCGCGCCCTTTCACGGCTATACTCATTACTGCATGAAAAGACCCGCTTTGAAAAAACCTCTTTAATGCGGCATATCAATTAATAAAAAAGGCGGGCTTTGCGCCCGCTTTTTTTTATACTTTCATTCTCTTTCTCTTATTCTTCTTTTGCCGCTTCAGCCTTTTTCGCTTCGTTCCTGATAAGCTTTTCGAAATATATCTCAGAAGGAACGATCGCCGCGATTATGCCGACGATATAGACGACGATGAGTATCGCCACCTGAGCTACCGCGCCGAATGCCGCGCCGAGCACTATGCCGAACGTCTGACCGTAATCGACGACGTTCACCACGCCGTCCTTTATCTCTATCTTCGCCTTGGGATGCTTTTCGTTGAGCGCGTAATACGCGATCTTTTCGCCGTTGTATTCGAGATTGTACGCTCTCAGCGTAACGGTCACGACGTTCCCGTTTATCTCGTAATCCTTATATTTTTTAAAGTCGTCTTCGTCGTATTTTCCGGACTTGGGCACGAAATCCGCGGTTATCCTGAATTCGTCCTTGCCGTTATTATTCATGTGCACGGTTATCGTATAATCGTCGTCCAGATCGGTCTTCTGCAAAAATTCTATCGCGCCGTCGATATCGTCAAAGGTTTCGACGACGTTGGCATTAGCCGCCGTATACATGGCAAGCTGATAGCCTGCGATGCCGGAGACCAGACATATCGCGGTAAACGCCGCGACTACGGTGGTAGTCGCTATTATCGGCGTCCTTCCCCTCTTTATCATATCCTTGCCGTAGACGTCGGGACGGATAAAGATGAAAACCTTGTCTATGACGAAAGCCGCCGCGATTATTATCGGTACGGAAATGAGCGGGATCGCGCCGTTTATGTTTACAAAACACAGAGCGACTATCGAAAGCACGACGGCGACCACGGAGACCGCCGCGCGTTTTTTAGCCGTATACGATAATATTTTGTCCCTGCTGAGTACTTCCGATCTTTGCTCTTCCGACATATCTCTCTCCCCGACTATTATTATATATATAATAGCATAAACGCGCCTTGCGCGCAATATCGTATTAAGCTGTTTTCTTATATTTTAAGATAAATTTACTTAATACGCGACATGCTTTTTATAAGACTTTACGCTTTTACCTATCCGCCGCCTTTACGCCTTTAAAACAGCCGCGCTTATAGCTTTTCCTTTGTTTTTCAAAATCTGATAAGCGGATTTTTTTGCAATATAAAACACGGAAAATCTACACGGGTACGAAAATTTTATAAAAGCCTTACTAAAAAGGTTCAAAAAAATCCCCCTCGCGTTTTGCGAGGGGGTAAAAGTCGGGCATAGCGCCTTATCTTTTATTCGTTGTCGGAAGAAGCGTTTCCTTCAGCGGGAGCCGCCGTTTCTGCTCCGTTTCCTTCCTGAGCTTCGGTAGCTACCTCTTCGGGAGCCTGAGTCTCTTCGCCGTCGTCGTGAGGTACGACCGTGAACGCGGATACCTTGCTGGTCGCGTCCTTCATTCTCATTATCTTGACGCCCTGGGTATTTCTGCCCATCTTGGAGACGTCGCCCGCCTTTACGCGGATCGTGATACCGTTGTCGGCGATGATGATGAGATCGTCCGTTTCGGGATTGACGAGTTTAAGGTTGACGACGTTGCCCGTCTTGTCATTGAGCACGCCGACCTTGACGCCCTTGCCCGCTCTGCCCTGCAGAGTGTATTCTGAAAGGTCGGTACGCTTGCCGTAGCCGTTTTCGGTTATCGTCAGCGCGTCGCAGCCCTCTTTGATTATCGTCATATCGACGACTCTCTCGCCCTTGTCCATTCTTATGGACTTGACGCCCTGGCTGGTTCTTCCCGTCGGACGTACGTCCTCTTCTTTGAACCTTATGCACTTGCCTCCGCTGGACGCCATGAGTATTTCGTCGGTGCCGTCGGTCAGCTGAACGCTTATCAGTTCGTCTTCGCCTACGAGAGATATCGCTATCTTGCCGTTGGTCTGTATGCGCTCGAATTCTTCGAGAGCGGTCTTTTTGATGAGACCTTCCTTGGTCGCCATGACGAGGTATCCCTCTTTCATGTCGCGCGGTACGGAAACGTATGCGTTGACCTCTTCTCCCGCATCGAGGTTGAGCAGGTTGACGATCGCTCTTCCCTTGCTGTTCTTGCCCGTTTCGGGGATCTGGTAACCCTTGCAGCGGTATACCTTGCCCTTGTTGGTAAAGAACATTATGAAGTCGTGAGTATTGGTCGCGATGACGTTTTCTACGAAGTCCTCTTCCTTTGTCTTATGAGCGGTGACGCCTATGCCGCCGCGCTTCTGCACGCGGTATTCGTCAACGCCCATGCGCTTGATATAGCCGTCGTGGGTGACGGATACGATGAGGTCTTCCTCGTCGATGAGGTCTTCTATGTCTATATCGCTGTAATCGTAAGACAGCTCGCTTCTTCTGGGATCGTTGTACTTATCCTTTATTTCGAGAAGCTCTGTCTTGATGATATCGACGACTCTCTGCGGAGTTTCGAGTATGTTCTTAAGATCGGCGATCTGTTTGTCGAGTTCGTCCAGTTCTTCCTGCAGTTCGTGTACCGCCAGCTGGTTGAGTCTGTGCAGTCTCATATCGAGAATGGCGTTGACCTGCTTTTCGGAAAGTTCGAATCTCTCCATAAGTCTCTGCGCGCTGGTCGCTCTGTCGGGAGACTTGCGGATTATTGCTACTACTTCGTCGATATTTGCCTGCGCGATCACGAGACCCTTGACGATATGCTCTCTTTCGAGCGCCTTGTCGAGGTCGTACCGGGTACGGCGCACGATGACGGATTTCTGATGCTTTACGTACTCTTCGAGTATCTCTTTAAGATTGAGTATCCTGGGCGTGCCGTCTACAAGCGCAAGCATTATCATCGAGTTGGAGACCTGAAGCTGAGTGTGCTTGTAAAGAAGATTGAGAACTACCTGCGGGTTGAACTCCTTCTTTATCTCGATGACTATTCTCATACCCTCGCGGTCTGACTGCTCGTGGATATCGCTGATGCCCTCTATCTTCTTCTGCTTTACGAGGTCGGCTATCGAGATGATGAGGTTGGCTTTGTTTACCTGATAAGGTATTTCAGTGATGATAAGGCGGCTCTTGCCGTTGCTCATTTCCTCTATCTCTACTTTGGAGCGGATTATCGCGTTGCCCTTACCCGTGCGGTACGCCTTTTTGATGCCGCTTCTGCCCATGATGACAGCGCCCGTCGGATAGTCGGGAGCAGGGATATATTCCATAAGCTCGTCGATATCGATATCGGGGTTATCGAGAAGAGCTACCGTACCGTCGATGACCTCGCCTAAGTTGTGGGGCGGGATACTGGTCGCCATACCGACCGCTATACCGTCTGAACCGTTCACCAGAAGGTTGGGGTAACGGGACGGGAGAACTACCGGTTGTTCACGCGTATCGTCGAAGTTGGGATAGAAGTCTACCGTCTTCTTGTCGATATCGCGTATCATTTCGTTGGCTATCTTGGACAGTCTCGCTTCTGTGTAACGGTAAGCCGCCGGGGGGTCTCCGTCCACGCTGCCGAAGTTTCCGTGTCCGTCCACGAGAGTGCATCTTATCGAGAAGTTCTGCGCCAGTCTTACCAACGCGTCGTATACCGACAAGTCGCCGTGCGGATGGTATTTACCCAGAACGTCGCCTACGATGAGCGCGCACTTTCTGAACGGCTTGTCGCTGGTAAGTCCCAGTTCGTTCATATCGAAAAGAATTCTTCTGTGAACGGGCTTAAGACCGTCTCTTACGTCGGGTATCGCACGCGATACGTTTACCGCCATAGCGTAAGCGATAAACGATTTTTTCATTTCGCTTTCAAGCTCTATATCGACGACGTTCGTCTTTTCGAGCATCTCGGCTATATCTTTCTTATTTTCGTTTTCCATGTTTCACCTCTTATACGTCGAGATCGGTCACGAGGTTTGCGTTCTCCTCGATAAACTGTCTTCTTCTTTCGGGTTCTTCGCCCATCAGCAGGCTGAAAAGTTCGCTCGCTTTTTCCGCGTCCTTGACGTTGACTCTGAGAAGAGTGCGGGTCTCCGGGTTCATAGTGGTTTCCCACAGCTGTTCCTGATCCATTTCGCCGAGACCTTTGTAACGCTGTACCTCGCCCTTTCTGTCAATGCTTACGAGGAAGTTTTCGAGGTCTTCGTCCTTATAGAAATACTCCTCTCTCTTGCTGTTCTTCAGCGTGACCTTGTAAAGAGGAGGCTGAGCGATATATACGTGTCCTTCCTCTACGAGAGGCTTCATGAAGCGGTAGAAGAAAGTCAGAAGAAGTATTCTTATATGGCTTCCGTCTACGTCGGCATCGGTCATGCATATTATTCGGTCGTATTTGAGTTTTGAAAGATCGCAGTCTTCGTGTATGCCGCAGCCGAAAGTCGTGATCATGTTCTTTATCTCTTCGCTTTCGAGTATGCGGTGCAGGCTTGCCTTTTCTACGTTTAAGATCTTGCCTCTGAGCGGCAGGATGGCCTGGAAACGTCTGTCTCTGCCCTGCTTAGCGGTACCGCCCGCGCTGTCGCCCTCGACGAGATATATCTCGCACTTTTTGGGATCTCTCTCACTGCAGTCAGCCAGTTTTCCGGGAAGGGTCGTGGACTCTAAGAAGCTCTTTCTGCGGGTAAGGTCGCGCGCGTTTCTCGCCGCGTCTCTCGCCTTCTTAGCGTTGACCGCCTTGGTGATGAGCTCTCTCGCTTCCTTCGGGTTTTCTTCGAGATAGGTCTCGAATTTCTCGCCGAACACTTTGTTCACGACGTTTCTCATAAAGCTGTTGCCGAGGCGCGTCTTTGTCTGACCTTCGAACTGCGGGTCTATGAGCTTTACGCTTACGATAGCGACGATACCTTCGCGGCAGTCCTCGCCCGAAAGTTTCTCTTCGTTTTTAAGCAGCTTGAGCTTTTCGCCGTAGTCGTTGAAAAGCTTTGTAAGCACGGCTTTGAAACCGTCAAGATGAGTGCCGCCTTCATGAGTGTTTATATTGTTGGCGTAGCTGTATATCGTCTCCTGGTAAGAAGAGTTATACTGCATAGCGATCTCTACCTGATAAGTATCCGTTTCGGCGTGAATGTAAAGAGGCTGTTCGGGAAGTCCGCCCTTAGAATTGAGGCTGGAAACGTACTCAACGATACCTCCCTCGTAATGGAAGGTCTCACAGTTCTCTTTGAGTGCGCGGGAGTCCTTGAGGATTATCTTCAGACCCTTGTTGAGATACGCGAGTTCCTGCAGACGGTGTCTTAAAGTCGAATAGTCGAATTCGAGCGTTTCGAATATCTCCGCGTCGGGATAGAAAACGACTTTGGTTCCCCTTTTCTTGGTGGTGCCTATCTTTGCGAGCGGCTTCTGCGCCTTGCCGCGGGAAAAGCTCATCTTGTAAAGGAAACCTTCCTGCGCGACTTCTACTTCGAGCCATTCGCTGAGCGCGTTGACGCACGATACGCCTACGCCGTGCAGACCGCCGGAGAATTTGTAACCGCCGCCGCCGAATTTACCGCCCGCGTGCAACTTGGTCAGAACGACTTCGACCGCGGACTTGCCTTCTTTTTCGATGATTCCTACCGGAATACCTCTGCCGTTGTCTGTGACGGAAACCGCTCCGTTGGAGAGCAGTTCTACCTCAACGGTATCGCAAAAACCTGCCATCGCCTCGTCGATAGAGTTGTCCACGACCTCGAATACGAGATGGTGAAGACCTCTTTCGTCGGTAGAGCCGATATACATACCCGGTCTTTTGCGTACAGGTTCAAGACCTTCGAGCACTTGTATGTTGCTCTCTGTGTAGCCGTCGTTTTTGGACATTTTAACCTCCGTTTTTCTTGCGCGCATACGTGTGTGCGTGCGCCAATGCGCGTGCGCTCGCGCAAGATTATAATATTTTAACAATCGTATTATATCACAGCTTTTCTTGCAAGGGCAACCCTTTTTGCAAAAAAGGTTGTCAGAGGGCGTAAAAACGCCGCTTCGGGTTTTCTCGTACTTCTTCCCGAATGCGGCTTGAATTTGTCTTAAACGGCTTGATTTCGCCTTTTGACGTCAATTTTTTATGATTTTGCGCTCAATCCTCTTTTTCCTGCTCTTTTTCCTCTGCGCTTTCCGGCACATTTCTCGTGACCGTCATTTCAGTGATTCTTCTCTTTTCCACCTTTTGCACCTTTATCGTCAGATCTCCGTCCTCCAACTCAGGCGTATCGCCGTCTGCCGGCACCTTTTCCAATTTGCCCAGCACATAGCCCGAAAAGGTTTCATATTCCTCGTCCTCGTCAGGCTTTATCCCGAAAAGATCCTCCGCTTCTTCTATCGGCAAAAGACCTTTAACCTTCCAGCTGTTTTCGTCCACGCTTTCCACCGTGTAGTCCTCTTCTTCGTCCTTGTCCGTCATTTCGCCGACGAGCAGTTCGAGCAGGTCTTTTATCGTGACTATGCCCCTCATGCCGCCGTATTCGTCCACGACGACCATGATATGCTCCTTGCTTTCCCGCATCTTGTAGAAAAGGTTGTTCGCGGTCAGGTTTTCGGGCACGAAAAACGCAGGGCGCACCGCCTTTTCCATGACCTCGCTTCTGCTCTTGTCGGGCAGTCTGAAGTATATCTTGGTGTCAAGCATACCCACCACGTCGTCCGCGTCCTTGCCGCAGACGGGGTAATAGATATGCTTGTTTTCCATGATTGTCCTGTTCCAGCTCTCGTCGTCCTCGTAAGTGAAAAGTATTACCACGTCCTTTCTGTGAGTGCAGACGTCGCCTGCGCTGTTTTCCTTGAACTCGAACACGTTTTGTATCATCTCGTTTTCCTGCTCGTCTATCTGACCGGTTTCCCTGCCTGCCTCCGCCATCAGGATTATCTCCTCTTCGGTGACCTTTTTATCATCCTCTTCCGCCTTAACGCCGAAAAGCTTGAGCACGCCGTTCGCCGTAACGGTAAGCAGCCATACCAGCGGCGCAAAGACGACCGATACCCCTGTCAGCGTACCCGACAGCGCGAGCGCGAGTTTTTCAGAGCTTTTCATCGCAAGCCGCTTGGGTATAAGCTCCCCGAACGTAATATTGAAAAACGCAAGTATTATCGTGACGAGTATCACGCACACCGTCTCAATAACGCCGCGCGCGCTTTCCTTTACGCCGAGGCTCATTATCGCCCCCGCAAGCGGCTCTGCGAAAAAGTCCGCCGCGAACGCGCTTCCCAAAAGTCCTGCAAGCGTAATCGCAACCTGTATCGTGGAAAGGAATTTCGCCGGGCGCTCCGTCAGACTGACTATCCGCCTTGCCCTCTTGTCTCCCTCTTCAGCCATTTTTTCCAGCTTCTTGCCGTTGCATGATATGACCGCAATCTCCGCCGCCGCGAATATCGCGTTGAGAAAAATGAGTACTATCTGTAATATTATCGCTCCAACCATATTTCCTCTTTATAACGCAAAAAAGCACAACCCGATTTTTGTCGGATTATGCTTTTGTCGTCTTAAATTATAGCTTCTACTGTGAGAACCGGGGTCCTCGCCGCTCAAATTATTTCTCCTTTTTCCGCCGTTTTTTCTTAATAGGCGTTTATACGACTATTATATACAATATAAATATATCTGTCAAGCGCTCGGTGCGACCCGGAGCAGCGGGTGCTGACCGCGGCGAGGCAGGCTTACCAGACCGTGTGACGGGGAACATGGGCAAGCCGGCGCGGAACGTCAATTACCGTGCATGACAAAATGGGATGAACGAAAACATGAACGCACTCTTGCACAAAACGTAGCGAAAATAAATAACAGACCATAGAAAGTGCTGAACTTCCAACCCCCGGCAGACTTGTCAAAACAAGAATTGTAAAAATGTTGCGCTTAAATTGACAATCCGCTTATTAAATAATCCGTGTTTTGCGTTGTTAATATCCTGTAATTACAGCCGTATGACTTATACCAGACCAGAATAATACGAACAAGGTTTAAAGCGTCAAATTTACGTAGCAACTGCGTTAAATGCCTTGATAATATGTTTAATATTACCTGCG
>DVNX01000031.1 GCA_018714045.1 Candidatus Ornithoclostridium faecavium | reverse complement strand
GCAGGAAAGTATTCGGGGGTATATCTTGTCTGATACAATTTTTCAGCTCAAAACCGCATGCTCTGACTATTCTCGCCGCCGTTTGCGGCAGAAGTTTTTATGAATAGACGGGGATTTTCCTTGTTTTTTTGCAAAACGCTCGCTCGCATTATCGTTCGTGCCGATTTTCTGCGGCAGGAAAGTATTCGGGGGTATATCTTGTCTGATACAATTTTATGATTAAAGATGCTTTGGCCGACTGTTCCCGTAACGTTCAGAGGACGATATAAGAGAGCGGGCGGTAAATAATATATATGACTTTTTTCTCTCAATCAATATGCTAAATAAAAAATATCGTAACAACTCGTATCGTTTCGTCTTTTTTCGGTCTTAAAGCGCAAAAGAGTAGAGAAATTGGTAAAATACCGCGCTGAATGCCATATATTTGTATAATTTGGTAACTTTTCGTTGCTAAACGTTGATAATGTTGGTAGAATAAAAAGGCTTCAATTTAATATAGCGGAGGAAATATGCAGGAAAAAGAAAACGTTACGACTGTTGAAGAAAGTTCTGCGGTCGGCGATCAGGAAGGAACCGGGGAAGCGCTCCCCGTTAAGAATCATAAGGGGTTTACCGGAAAGATAGGTTTCGTACTTGCTGCGGCAGGATCCGCGGTAGGATTGGGAAATCTGTGGCGATTTCCTTATCTCGCGGCTAAATACGGCGGCGGTATTTTCCTTCTGGTATATATCGCGCTGGCGGTCACTTTCGGCTTCAGTCTTCTCGTGCTCGAAATAGCGATCGGAAGGCATACGGGCAAGGACGTAATAGGCGCTTTTGCAAAACTCAATAAAAAGACGAAATGGTTCGGTTTCGTAAGCCTGGTCGTACCTGTGCTTATCGTGCCTTATTACTGCGTTATCGGCGGTTGGGTCACGAAATATCTGTTCGCTTATCTCAGCGGCGACGGTACCAGCGGAGCTATGACGGGCGAAAATGCCGCTCTTTATTTCAATAATTTCATATCTTCGCCGTGGCAGCCGATAGTTTTCTTTATCGTGTTCGCTCTGCTTTCTTTTGCGGTCGTTATTTTCGGCGTGCAGAAGGGTATAGAAAAAATCGGCAAAATACTCATGCCTCTTCTCGCCGTGCTTTCCGTAGGGTTGGCGATTTTCGCTATGTGTCAGAAAGGCGCTCTCGAAGGCGTGAAATATTTCCTCGTTCCCAAAGTTGAGGGAATCAATATCGCTGAGGTTTTCCTTGCCGCGCTGGGGCAGTTGTTCTATTCTATGTCGCTGGCGATGTGTATAATGATAACTTACGGCTCGTATATGAAAAAGGACACGAATATTCAGAAATCCGCGCGCCAGATAAGCGTTTTCGATACCGGTTTCGCGATAGTTGCAGGACTTATAATTATCCCGTCCGTGTTCGCTTTCTCCACTTCGCCGTCTGACGTAATGCAGAACAGCGGACCTACGCTGATGTTCGTTTCTCTGCCCAACGTGTTCAGCCAGATACCAGGCGCTAACATTATCGGAGCATTGTTCTTCCTGCTTGTTCTGTTTGCGGCGCTGACGTCCGCGATATCTCTTATCGAGGCTATCGTCGCGGTGCTCAGAGAAAACCTGGGTATGAAAAGATGGCAGGCTTGTCTTATCATTTTCGGAGTAGTCCTTCTTCTCGGTATACCGTGTTCTCTCGGCTTCGGCGTGCTCAAGATGCTGTCGATAGGGGATATGACGCTTCTCGATATATTCGACTATGTGAGCAACAGCATTTTAATGCCGCTCGTCGCGATAGGTACTTGCGTGATCGCGGGATATTTCGTGAATTTCAGGGCGATAAAGGACGAAATAGGACTCAGGGTCAACAGCTTCAGAGACAAATATTTTACCGTGATGATAAGGTTTGTCGCACCGATCTGTATGTTGCTTATTCTGATATTCAACATAATCGGACTCTGATAACCCGTTCAGATCCTTTCTGTAAAACCGTTATCAAAAAACGTACCCCGAAAGGAGTACGTTTATTTTTTGCTTAGTTGATATCAACCGTGCTGACCAGGGTTTTCGAGCTCAGTGTGATTGTCTATGCTCTCTAAGTACGCAAGGGTAGTTTTTACGCAACCGTCGATGCCTATCTGACCGCTGTCGAGACACAGGTTGTGATTTTCAGCCATGCCCCATTTCTGATATGTGTAGAATTCGTAATACTTTTTGCGCTTTTTGTCTATTTTTTTGACGTGAGCTTCCATCTTGTCGGGATCTATACCTAAGTTGAGCGCGTTTTTGCGCGCAACGCGTTTTTTAAGGTCGGCATGCACGTAGATCTTTACCGAATCTTCGAGTATAGCGTCGGCGCATCTGCCCAGTATTACGCAGGGGCCTTTTTTAGCCAGTTCTTTGATAGCGTTGCTCTGAGCTATATAGATCTGATCTGACATCGGCATGAAATAGGTAGAGTAGAACACGCCCGAAAGAATAGAAGGCGCGCTTTCTTCATGGTGTTGCATGAATTCTTCGCACAGAGCCGTGCCTTCCGCGGCAATTGCTATAAGCTCTTTGTCGTAAAAGGGAATGCCCAGCGCCTGGGCGAGTTTTATGCCGAATTCTCTGCCGCCGCTGCCGAACTGACGGCTGATAGTTATTACTTTATCCATATAATATCCGCTCCTTTATCATATAAGATTTATTAAAATATCTTCTAATTAATATTAAATCATCGTTCGGAGCGGTTGTCAATACGGGTTTTGGATTTTTTTGGAAAAAACGCAGCAAAATACGGCTTTTTCGACAGGTGCAGACGTTTACTCGGACGTGATATCGGACTCTTGATACGGTTGCCTTATTTCAGAACAGCGTCGTTTTGCATATCTGTCGGGTCAAGGAGTGCAGACGTCAGTTGACGTAACTGTCTTAACGCGCATAACGTTTATTTCGCGACATAACGGAATTTGCATTATTTCAAAAATATGTATTGCCTATCCGCCCCCGATTTGATATACTGAATCTATACGGCAAGCCACGTTTGCGGCATACTATCGGAGGATTTATGAAAGATTTACGCGACTGTTTCGTTATGAACGACGGAAATAAAATACCTTGCGTGGGTTACGGTACGTTCAGGATAGCGGACGACGACGCTGCGTACGGCTGTGTGCGGGAAGCTCTGAGCCTGGGCTACCGTCATATAGATACGGCTTTTATCTACGGCAACGAAAAGGGCGTGGGTAAGGCGATCAGAGAAAGCAAGATAGCAAGAGACGAAATATTCGTCACCAGTAAGCTCTGGGGTACGGACAGAGGTTATAAAAACGCGCTCAAAGGTTTTGAAAAGTCTTTAAGCAATCTCGGGCTCGATTATATAGACCTCTTCCTTATACATTGGCCTGCGAACGCGAAGAATTACAGCGACTGGCAGAGAATAAACTGCGATACCTGGAAGGCTTTCGAGGAAATAAAGGCGAGCGGAAAGGTGAAGAGCATAGGTCTTTCCAACTTCCTGCCTCACCACATACTCAGTATCCTCGACAATTGCACGGTAAAGCCTGCGGTGGATCAAATAGAAATGCACCCCGGATATCCGCATTTCGACACCCTTGCTTTCTGTAAGGAGAACGGTATTCTCGTTGAAGCTTACAGACCGCTCGGAAGAGGAGAAGTCCTCGAAAACGAAGAGATAGTCGCAATGGCGCACAAATACGGTAAGACTCCCGCACAGCTTGCTGTCAGGTGGGCGATCCAGCACGGGGCAGTGCCGCTGCCCAAGTCCGTGCACGGCGACAGAATGGCTGAAAACGCTGACGTTTTCGACTTCGAGATATCCTTGTCTGATATGTATTTTATCGACTATATGCGCCCGTTTGGCGGCAGAGGTCAGCATCCCGACGAAGCGGATTTTTGACATGTAAAAGATATCCTCCCTTAATCGGGAGGATTTTTTATGCGTTTAGCGTCGGAGAAAATATAATGCGAAACGAGGCATAAACAGATATGAGGCTAAAGTTTTTCTATATTTTTCCCGCTTGAATTGACAGCGCCTCGCCTGTTGTGGTAGTATATTGAAAACGGATCACGGAAGAAGGCTTTATATGTACACGTTTACTATGGTTAAAAACGTAATCATCCGCAACGCAGACGTCGCGTCTTTTTCCTTTTCCTTTATTGTTTGAGTTCGTCACAGCCTCAGGGTTGTGATTTTTTTATAAGGAGGATTTTATGCAGGAAAACTCGAAAACCAACGTCTTCAAGAAGGCGTGGAATGCGATAAGGCTTGAAAACGGCAGAGAATATCTGCTGGCGGTACAGCACTTGTTCGCTATGTTCGGCGCTACTATACTGGTGCCGCTTCTCACGGGAATGAACGTATCCGTTGCGCTCGTTACCGCAGGTCTGGGAACGCTTCTGTTCCATATCATAACGAAAGGCAAGGTGCCCGTATTCCTCGGCTCAAGCTTTATGTTCATATCCTGCGTCGCAATGTATACGCTGGATAAAGAAACCAATCTTCCAACGCAGGAAGGCGTACAGATAGCGCAGGCAGGTATCATATTCGCGGGTCTTATGTACTTTATCTTCTCGCTTATAGCGTACTTTGTCGGTGCTGACAGAATAAAGAAGGTTTTCCCGCCTGTAGTTACGGGACCTGTCATAATCCTTATCGGCCTGGGACTGGCAAGCACGGGCGTAAACGACGCAAGCGGCGCCAATGCGGCGGGCTTCGGTCCTACCTGGCTTTGCTGGATAATCGCGGCGGTGACCGCAGGCGTAGTAATTTTGTTCAACGTCGTACAGTTCAAGAAGAATAAAGTATTGAAGATATTCAATATAATCCCTATCCTTATAGGCATTGTGTGCGGATACGTGCTGTGCATTATCCTGCATTTCTGCGGCGCGGTAAAGATGGATTTCAGCGGTATCGTCAACGCTCACTGGTTCAACGTTCCGTACTATTCCACCGACGCCAACGGCATACAGTTTTTCAGCCTGCCAAGCTTTAAGAACTGGGGCGCGGTGCTTTCTATTGCGATAGTCGCTATCGTTCCTTTCATGGAGCATATCGGCGATATCACGACCAACGGCGCGGTAGTAGGTAAGGACTTCTTCAAGGATCCGGGTCTTCACAGAACGCTTCTCGGCGACGGCGCGGCGACTTTGCTTGCGGGCTTCCTCGGCGGTCCCTGCAACACGACGTACAGCGAAAACACCGGCGTTCTGGCTACTACGGGCAATTACAATCCCAATATCCTCAGATGGACGGCGGTATTCGCTATATTCCTCGGCTTCTTCGGTAAGTTCGGCGGCTTCCTGCAGACGATCCCCGTACCCGTACGCGGCGGCATCGAAATAATCCTTTACGGTATGATATCTGCTATCGGTCTGCGTACCTTGGCGGCTTCCAAGGTCGATATGACCAAGTTCCGCAATATAATCGTAGTTGCGCTCATACTCGTCATCGGTATCGGTATCGTAGTCAACGGAGGTATCAATATCAAGTTCGGAAAAGATATCAGTATGAATCTTTCGGGCGTGTTCGTAGCGACCATCGTCGGTATCATCGTCAACGCTATCCTTCCCAGGATCAAGAACGAAGTCAGAAACATGGGCAGCGAAGAAGATATCGCGGCGGCTAAGATAGCTTACGGCGAGACTGACGGAGAGGAGAGCTCCGCGGTCGTTGAGACTGGCGAAACTGTCGAAGGCGGCGCAGCGGACGAACTCGCGGCAGGCGAAGAAGAAAAGGCGTCAGCCGAAAGCGCTTCGGCAGCGGATGAAAAAGGCAATTCCTGACGGATGAGCTCTGTCAGGGGTTACCGTACTCATATAAAAAACGGCAAAAAATCGTCAAAAAAACGTTAATATCATCAAAAAACGGGACTTTGAAACAGGTTCCGTTTTTTGCCCTTCTTGACTTATCGCGAGTTATGATTTACAATGTATCTATTAAGCAACTTTTAAACGTATGCAGCGTTATATGTGAGGATGATATGGGAAAATTCGTTGCCGTTACGGCTTGTGTGTTACTTGCGTTGATCGCTTTGATATTGCTCGTTGTCGCGGGCTATGTCTGTTACGTCGGACTTACTTACGAGAGAATACCTGACAATACTGCGCTTGAGATCGAAAACAATCAGAGCGGGACTGTTGCTCTGGGCGTGGAATATTCGATAGCGACATACAACGTCGGGTTCGGTGCGTACAATCACGAATTTTCGTTTTTCATGGACAGCGGCAAAATGAAGGACGGCACTGAAGTCACGGGCAAAAACAGCAAAGCCGCCAGCGAAGAAGTCGTAAAAACAAATATCAACGGCTCTGCGGCATTGATTTCAGAGGGCGATTACGATTTTATACTTCTTCAGGAAGTCGATCTCGATTCAACCAGAAGCTATCATATCGATCAATACGAAATATTCAATGCGGCTTTTTCTGATATGACGAGAACTTACGGCATTTGTTACGACAGCGCGTTTCTGTTCTATCCGCTGACCGATCCTCACGGAAAAAGTCTTACGGCGCTGGCTTCTTACAGCAAATTCAAGATGGATTCTGCGCTTCGCAGACAGTATCCGCTCGCAACGGATATAAGCAAATATTTCGATCTCGACAGATGTTTTGTCGTTATGAGGTATTCGCTTGAAAACGGCAAAGAACTGGTCGTAGTCAACAGTCATATGTCCGCTTACGACAAGGGCGGTATCGTCAGGCATCAGCAACTCGAAGTGCTCAACGCTTTTCTTGCCGACGAACAGAAGAAAGGAAATTATGTGATCGTAGGCGGAGATTTCAATCACGATATCGCGCACAGCGACGGTATGTTCGAGTCTCAGCAGTTCCGCCCCGAATGGGTATATTCTCTCAGCAGCGACGATCTTGTGACAGGCTATCAGTTTGTGGCGGCGCAAAATGCTCCCACTTGCCGCAGTACGGATATACCGTACGAAAAAGGGGTCAACTATACCGTAGTTCTGGACGGCTTTATAGTGTCTAACAATATCGAAGTGAAAGAGGTCGTCAATATAGACAACGATTTCATTTACAGCGATCACAACCCCGCCACTATGACTTTCGTACTAAAATGAGTAATTTAACGATAGCGGCAGTTGCCGTTTTCGCGGTAATGACCGTGATAACTTTTCTTATGTTTGCTATACCAGACCAGAATAATACGAACAAGGTTTAAAGCGGCAAATTTTCGCAGCTACTGTGTTAAATGCCTTGATAATATGTTTAATATTACCTGCGGCATTTGCCTTGTGTCTGCATAAAATTTACCGGCTTGAAACTGCGGGCACCCTCAGGCGATGATTTTTAGTGAGTGTTTTAGCGAGGCGAGCGCAGATAATATTATAATATTTTCAAGGGAGAATCGTTAAAAAACACACAAAAGGCGCGCCTCAGGGCTGGTTTGTATTAATCTGGTCTGGTATATATCGGAGGAAATATGAAAAAAGCGGTTGAAATGCTCGAATACGAGAAGGCTTATTCCGAAAAAGGATACAAAGCTATCTGCGGTATGGACGAGGTGGGCAGAGGACCTCTCGCGGGACCCGTAGTGGTCTGCGCGCTGGTGATGCCGCTCGAAGAAGACAAACTTATTGACGGCGTGGACGACAGCAAAAAGCTCAGCGAAAAGAGAAGAGAAGCGCTGTACGACAAGATACTCGCGGTCGCGAAAGCCGTGTCGATAGTGCGTGTCGAACCTGAGGAAATAGACGAAATAAACATACTCAACGCTACGAAAAAGGCGATGAGACAGGCCGTCGAAGAGATAAAGGACAAGGCGGATTTAGCGTTCGTAGACGCGGTGAAACTCGACCTGCCGATACCCGAAGTCGCTATAATCAAGGGAGACGCGAAGAGTTACAACATTGCGGCGGCTTCCATTGTCGCTAAAGTTTACCGTGACAGACTTATGTACGGATACGCCGAAAAATATCCCGAGTACGACTTTGCTTCCAACAAGGGCTACGGTACGGCTAAGCATATCGCCGCGCTCAAAAAGTACGGCGCAACGCCTATCCACAGGCGCAGTTTTATAAAGAATTTCGTCAATGAATAACAGAAAAACAGCGACAGAGGGCGAAAACGCCGCCTGCGGATATCTTAAAAAACAGGGATACGTTATACTCGAGCGCAACTATTCATGCCCCGTCGGAGAGATAGACGTTATCGCAAAAGACGGCGACATTGTGGTTTTCGTCGAGGTGAAATCGAGAAACGGTACGGATTTCGGATTGCCAGAAGACAGCGTGGATATCAGAAAAAGGCGCAAGATAATATTGACCGCGCGGTACTGGATGAGCGCGCATACGCGCGAATGCGGTAAAGGTTGCCGCTTTGACGTTATCGCCGTTTTAAGAGGGGAAGTAAGACATACAGTCAACGCTTTCGACGCTTCGGGAAGGGCATGATTTTTATCTTAAAACCTTAAAAACGGTAAAAATATCCGCAATTCGGGCAGAAAAACGGATAAATGCAAAAATTGATAAAAAACGGCTGAAAAACGCTTGCCAAAGGCGCGTTTAAATGATAAACTATTATAGCAAAAAAGACTTCGGGCGTTCCTCCGCACAAAAAATATTTCAGACGCGAACGCTTGGCTATGGAGGTAGAGTCAAATGAATATCGTAGACATTATTGAAAAAGAGGCAATGAAGACCAATCTGCCCGAACTCAGCATCGGCGATACCGTTAAGGTATGGGTCAAGGTCGTTGAAGGCAACAGAGAAAGACTGCAGGCGTTCGAAGGCATCATCATCGCGTTCAAGAACGGCAGCGTAAGAGAAACGTTTACCGTAAGACGTCTTTCTTTCGGCGTAGGCGTTGAAAGGACGTTCCCCCTTCATTCTCCCAAGATCGACCATATCGACATCGTTCGTCACGGTAAGGTCAGAAGAGCGAAGCTGTACTATCTGCGCGACCGCGTCGGCAAGGCAGCGAGACTCAAAGAGGTCATCAGATAAGTTTGACGAAACGCCGCTCTGCGAAAGCAGGGCGGTTTTTTTATGCGCTGATACGCAGAGAAAGCACGCTCCGCATAAAACGCGGGGCGTCTTTGCCTATATATATAATAAAATTAATAAAAAATTTTAATAATACTTGTCAAAAGGGAGATTATCCTTTATTATTATACTTGACTATCCATATTCGGGAGAGGAAACATGAAAAAGAAAATTTTCATCGTCGCTTTGCTGATAGCCGTTGTGGCGGTATTCTTCGTCGCTTGCAACGACGTTAAGGATTACAGCGAAGTGATTGCAAACGGTTCGTTCGAGACCGTGTCCGACGGCAGCGTCGGCAACTGGACCAAGTCCAACGGCAGCTCGATAACTTTCAAAACGGATAACGACAAACAGTCCGACCAGTACGACCCCAATCTCGGTACGCGCTATGCGTA
>DVNX01000030.1 GCA_018714045.1 Candidatus Ornithoclostridium faecavium | reverse complement strand
GTAATAATCTACAATTCGCGACAGCCGATCAATGCTCCCTGGTCGCGGAGCGACTGCCGTATAGGCTCGCTAAGCGTAAACAGTAACGATACGCGACAGCCGACTAATGCTCCCCGTCACACGGGGATAAGGCATTTAACACAGTAGCTACGTAAATTTGCCGCTTTAAACCAGGTTCGTATTATTCTGGTCTGGTATAAGCAAGACTGTATTGCTGAAGAGTATCTGTTTTTATTGTTTTACCTTTTTTCTGCAAACAGTCTTGCCGTTCTGTATATCGATTTTTATGCTTTAGCGAATTTCTTATACGCCAGTTTTTCGAGAATAGCTACACATACGTACATAAGCGCCGCTAAGACGCACAGTACCACGGTACTGGTCATAACGAGGTCGAGCTTAAATACCTGACCGCCGTAAATGATCAGATAGCCCAGACCCGCGCGAGATACCAGATATTCGCCCATTATCGTGCCGACCCAGCAAAGACCGACGTTGATTTTGAGTGCGGATATTATCGTGGGCACGTTGGCGGGCAGTACGAGGTGCACGAGTTTCTGGAATTTAGTCGCGTTCATCGTATCGAGAAGTGTGAGTTTCCCTTTGTCTACCTCTATAAATCCGTTGAGAGTGCTGAGCACCGTTATTATAAGCGATATCATCAGCGCCATAACGATTATCGCGCCTGTGCCCGCGCCTACCCAGATTATGATTATAGGACCTAAGGCTATCTTGGGCAGAGCGTTGAGCACGACGAGGTGCGGCTCAAGTACGTTTCTCATAGTATCGCACCACCACAGCGCTATCGCTATCAGAGTGCCCAGCACCGTCGCGAGAAGGAAGCTTACGACCGTTTCGTACAGCGTGACTCCCGCGTGGGTGAAAAGAGAGCCGTCCTTGCACAGCGAAAGAAAGGTTTCCCAAATACGAGACGGCGACGAGGTTATGAAAGAATCTATCGCGCCCGCTCTCGCGAGTATTTCCCACAGCGCGATCACCGCCGCGAGAAGTCCCCACCGCATGAGCGATATCAGGACTTTTCTGCGTTTTAAACGGCTTACGTATTTTTTATGCTCAACAGAGCATTGAGTATTTTTTTTCACAAGTTCACCTCATTTGTTCTGCAGATTTTTCCAGATGTCTTCGAAATACTTCTGAAAAAGGGGCGATTCTCTTCGGTCAAGGGGTTTTAGTTCCTTTATTGCCGAAAGGTTGACAGTCTTCTTTACGGTCGCGGGGCGCTCGGAGAGGATCAATATCCTGTCGCACATCGAGATCGCTTCAGAAATGTCGTGGGTTACGAATACTGCCGTCTTTTTTTCGTTCTTGATTATCGCGTGGACGTCCTCTACTACGTGCAGACGCGTCTGAAAGTCGAGCGCGCCGAAAGGTTCGTCGAGGAGCAGAAGTTCGGGTGCGGTCGCGAGGGTGCGTATAAGCGCGACCCGCTGCCGCATGCCGCCCGAGAGCTGAGACGGGTAGCGGTTTTTGAAATCGCCGAGCCCGTATTTATCGAGAAGGGCGAACGCATAGTCGCGCCTTCCTTTCATCTTTTTTATTTTAGTTCCGAGAAGCACGTTCTGCGATATCGTCAGCCACGGGAAAAGTTCGTCCCGCTGAAGCATATATCCGCATTTGTCGCGGCTTTCTTCCGCTGTCGTGCCGTCCACGGTCACATTGCCCGACGACGGCTTTATTATCGATGAAATTATGGATAAAACGGTTGTCTTTCCGCAGCCGCTGGGGCCAACGACGCCCAGCAGTTCTCCGCGTTTCACCTCAAAGCTCAGATCGCTTATCGCAAGCGTTTCGCCAGATTTGTCGTGATAGGTCAGCGATACGTCGTCGAATTTCACGAGTACGTCGTCCGTAAGCGCGTTTCCCGTCCCGTTAAGGAAGGGGAACGCGCCTTTTACGCAAGTGTTTTCAGAGGAGATCTTTTTATCCTCCATTTTTCTCACCTCCGTATACGGTCGTTTACGCGAGAGACCTTGCGTATTCCGTCGCTTTTTCTGCGAAAGAAAGATCGACTATCTTATCGAAATCTATCTTTGTATCCATAACGCCCGCTTCGATTATTACGTCCTGAAGTCTGTCGAAATCCTCAGCGTCGGGCACGAGAGTGGGCGAGTATGCGCCGATATCTTTATACGCCTGTATGGCGTTCGCGAGCGTCGCTATGTCGCTGCCTGCGAAAGAGGGCGAGATAAGGCGGGCTATCTCTTCGCTGTCCGTATTGTATACGTATTCGATAGCGCGCGCTATCGCGTTGCAGAAAGCCTGTATTTTGTCGGGATTTTCGTCTATATAGCTCTGTTTCGCGCTGAACGCGGTAAAAGGCATGTCGCCCGCTGCTTCGCCGACGGAAGCCACTATATAGCCCGTACCCTGAGCCTGCATTTCAGATGCGGCAGGTTCGAACATCGTGCAGAAATCGCCGGTGCCCGAGATGAACGCCGCGCCGATAAGATCGTACTGAACGTCGTAGTTTATCGTCACGTTGACGCCGTCGGTCAGACCGTTTAAGAGCATCGCGTGTTCGAGCGCCATCGCGGGTACGCCGCCGCGTCTGCCGCCGATGACTTCTTTGCCTGCCATATCGCTCCATTTAAAGTCGGGCATAGGCTCTCTCGCCATAAGGAAAGAGCCGTCCTTTTCAGTCAGTTGTCCGAACATTATCGGGTAGTCCTTATCCTTTTCTTCGGCAACGTATATCACCGCTTCGGGACCGTGAAACCCTATGTCCGCCTGACCCGACAGCACCGCGGTCATGCATTTGTCCGCGCCGCCGCCGTTGGACAGCTCTACTTTTATACCCTCTTCCTCGAAATAGCCGCCGTCAATGGCGACGTAAAGGGGAGCGTAGAACACCGAATGAGTGACCTCGATAAGTCTTATCGTATCCTGTTCCGAGTTGCAGCCCGCGAAACAGAAAACCGTTGCGACCGCGAGCAGACAGCATATCATCATCAAAGTTAAAGTCTTTTTCATTTTGCCTCCTTGGTTGTCTTTAAAGACATAATACATAATATTCGAAAGGCTCTGAATTGGTACGCGTCAGAATAAATGCGGTCATATTATTTTATGCATAAAACGGTTATAATTTTCTTGTTGAAATTTATTGAAATTTAAGAAAATTCAAAGCGACGGCAGATACCGACTGAAGACGCTTGGAAAACGGTAAACAATACGATGCTGCTCCCGACGTATTTCCTGAAAGGTCAGGCTGTGTGTTGCCGTTTCATAAGCGTATCCGAAATAAATAAAATGTGCAATATATATAATAAAAATGAGTTGATAACGAATTTGCCTTGTGCTATAATTCATAAGTACAATATACTCACGGAGAGGATATATGCAGTTTTCCAAAAAAGATGTTTTTACGGTACCCAACGTTCTGACCTATATCAGACTTTTGTGCGTACCCGTCTTTATCGGCATGATGATTGCCTATTGCGTGGACAAGACGGCGACCGAGTATCTGTGGGCGGCTTTCGGTCTGTTCGTATTTGCAAGCGCGACCGACATCGCTGACGGATATATCGCAAGACGTTTCAACATGATATCCGATATCGGCAAAGTTCTCGACCCCGTTGCGGACAAACTCCTGCAAGGCTTCGCGGTGCTCATGCTGGGTATTTCGGGCAACGTCCATTGGGCGTTCGTAGTCATAATCGTCGCGAAAGAGATATTTATCGGCGTTACCAGCAAATATTTCATGCGCGCAAGCAAACGCCAGGTAGAGCAGATGGCGAACAAGTGGGGCAAGTACGCGGCGCTTACCGTATTCATCGGTCTTTTCTTCGCGTTCCTCGTACCTTTCCATAAGGTCATAGCGATAATGGATCTGGTTATTTTCTGCATAGGAAGCGTCATGGCTGTGATCGCGGCGACTCAGTACACCGTCATTTACTGCAAGCAGCTTTCTCAGGTCAGAAAGAGCGGTATCCTCGATGTCCTCGACAAGAACGGCAACCCCCTCGACGGCAGAAACATATCGGTAGTAAGAGCGGAATACGGACTTAAGGACTACCGCAACAAGAGCGTCATGGTCGACGTCATCTCAAAAGAGCAGGAGGGCGGCGTTTCGGAGGAAGCTTCCGAAGAGGTCGGAAAAGAGACAGCCTCGGACGGTAAGGACGCTGATACAGCCGAGGATAAAAAGGACGTAAAAGGCGGGGATAAAGAGTGATGAGTCTTATTTCGGCGATACTCGAATTCAGCCCCGAAAGGCTTACCGAGCCGGGCGTTATAGTCGGACTCGTACTTATGGTCGTCGGACTCATCGCGGTGCTTGCGAGCGGCGTTATAGCCGATATGCTTCCGAAAAAAGAGGAAAACCCCGATTTTACGCGCAATATAGTCAGAATATGCGGCGCCGTCGTGCTTCTGGCGGGCGGCATAACCGCCGTGCTTTGCGCCTGAACGCAAAAGCGTTTGCAAAATCCCGTAAACGAGTTTAAAAGATAACAATTTGTGACAAATATACAGAGGTAAATCAAAATGGAGATGTCAAAGACTTACGATCCTTCAGAGTTTGAAAGCAGACTCTACAAGGAGTGGGAGGAGAAAGGCTATTTCAAGGCGGAAATAGATAAGAAGAAAGAGCCTTTTACTATCATGATGCCGCCGCCGAACATTACGGGACAACTGCACCTGGGGCACGCGCTCGACCATACGATGCAGGACGTGATCACCCGTTTCAAACGTATGTGCGGATATTGCACGCTGTGGCTTCCCGGCGTCGATCACGCTTCTATCGCGACTGAGGTCAAGATAGTCAACCTGATGAAGGAAGAGGAAGGGCTCACTAAGCAGGACGTCGGCAGAGACGGATTTTTGCAACGCGCCTGGGCATGGAAAGAAAAGTACGGCGACAGGATTGAGAAGCAGACGAGATTCCTCGGTTCTTCCTGCGACTGGTCGCGTATGGCGTTCACGATGGACGAGCAGCGTTCGAAGGCGGTCAAAGAGGTGTTCGTCAACCTTTACAACAAAGGACTTATCTATCGCGGAGACAGAATAATCAACTGGTGTCCGTCATGCAAGACGGCGCTTTCAGACGCAGAAGTCGAATATACGGAGCAGGATTCGCACCTGTGGCACATAAGATATCCGCTCGCTGACGGAAGCGGAGAGATAGTAGTTGCTACGACCCGTCCCGAGACTATACTGGGCGATACCGCGGTCGCGGTCAATCCCAAGGACGAAAGATATACCGATATGGTCGGCAAGACTCTTATCCTGCCCCTTGTCGGAAGAGAAATACCGATAGTCGCGGACGATTACGTCGAAAAGGACTTCGGAAGCGGCGCGGTAAAGATAACCCCCGCTCACGACCCCAACGACTTCGAGGTAGGCAAGCGCCATGATCTTCCCGTTATCCGCGTTATGAATGACGACGGATCTCTTAACGAGAACGCGGGCAAGTACTGCGGTCTTTCAAGACAGGAGAGCAGAAAGGTCATCGTAGAAGACCTCGAAAAGGGCGGCTTTATGGTCAAGATAGAGAACTACAAGCACAACGTCGGTCAGTGCTACCGCTGCGGCTGCAACGTTGAGCCTATCGTCTCCAAACAGTGGTTCGTAAAGATGGACGTCCTCGCGAAGCCCGCTATCGACGTCGTAAAGAAAAAGAAGGTCGAATTCATACCGTCAAGATTCTCCAAAGTCTATCTGAACTGGATGGAAAACATTAAGGACTGGTGCGTATCCCGTCAGCTGTGGTGGGGTCACCGTATCCCCGCATACTATTGCCAGGACTGCGGCGAGACCGTCGTCGCGAAAGAAGAGCCGACGAAATGCCCCAAGTGCGGCGGTACGCATTTCAAACAGGACGAAGACGTGCTCGACACCTGGTTCTCCAGTGCGCTGTGGCCGTTCTCGACGCTCGGATATCCCGATAAGACTGCGGATCTCGAATATTTCTATCCCAACAGTCTGCTCGTTACGGGTTACGACATAATCTTCTTCTGGGTCGCGAGAATGATATTCTCAGGTCTCGAACATATGGGCGATATCCCGTTCCCCGAAGTGCTGATACACGGCATAGTCCGCGACCAGTACGGCAGAAAGATGAGTAAGTCTCTCGGCAACGGCGTCGATCCTCTCGACGTAATTAAGCAGTACGGCGCCGACAGTCTCAGATTCTCGCTTACGCAGGGCATTTCTCCGGGCGGCGATACGCGTTATATCGACGAAAAGACGCAGAGCGCGAGAAACTTTATGAACAAGCTGTGGAACGCTTCGCGTTTCGTGCTTATGAACGCGGAAGGCGTAAAGGTCAAACAGATGGGTTCGTTCAGGCTCACCGTTGCGGACAAGTGGATACTTTCCGGTCTCAACCGTACGATAAAAGACGTTACCGCGGCTCTCAATAAATACGAACTGGGTCTCGCGAACGCTAAACTTTACGATTTCGTATGGTCTCAGTTCTGCGACTGGTATATAGAACTTTCCAAGACCGCTCTCTACGGCGGAGACGAGGACAAAAAGGCTAACACCGTGACCGTGCTCCTTTACGTTCTCGAAAACATACTCAAGCTCATGCATCCGTTCGTTCCGTTCATTACGGAAGAGATATATCAGCATCTGCCCACGACCAAAGGCACGATAATGCTTTCGCCGTGGCCGCAGTACGAAAAGAAATACACCTATTCTAAAGAAAGGACGTATTTCGAGAACGTGATGGAAGCGATACGCGCTATCCGCAATATGAAGGCTGAAAAGGGAGTCGCTCCGTCAAAGAAGGTGAATATCCACCTCGTTGCCAGCCCGATAAAAGAGAAAGAGGCTGATTATATCAAAAAGCTTTCCGGCGTAGAAAGCATAGATTTCTGCGCGGACAAGTCGGGCATAAGCGGAAAGACCGTTTCTCTGTTCGGCGGTTTCGGCGAGATAGTCGTACCTCTCGGAGAGCTGGTAGATATAGACAAAGAGATAGAAAACCTCAACAAGGAACTCGAAAAGACGAATTCCGAAATAAAGAGAAGCGAAGGATTGCTCGCTAACGCCGGCTTTACCTCCAAGGCTCCCAGAGCGCTCATTGAAAAGGAAGAGCAGAAATTGCAGGCGAACAAGGAAAAAGCGCAGAAACTGCAGGCTCAGCTCGACAGCATGAAGGACTGATGTATAAATATTTGTTTTTCGATTTCGACGGCACGATATGCGACACTTCGGAAGGTATATATAAGACCTTCCGCGAAGTGTTTCCGCATTACGGACTCGACGTGGACGAGAGCTTATACTCCCGCTATATAGGTCCGCCGCTTTCGGATACCTTCTATTCCTATTTCAAGGATAAGGATAAGGCGTACGAAGCGGTCGCGCTGTTCCGTTCGATATATACGACGAAGTATATCGGCACGACTAAACTTTACGACGGGATCGAGGAGAGCTTCAGGACGCTGTCCGCCGCAGGCTTCAAGGTCTGCGTCGCGACCTGCAAAAAGCACGAAGAAGCGGTCGCGCTCCTTAAAAAGTTCGGAATTTACGATTACGTTACTTTTACGTCGGGTTTGTGCTATAATGTAAGAGAGACGAAAAGGGAAGTGCTGGAATACGCGCTCAACGAACTGGGCGCTGCCGCAGACGAATGCGTTATGATCGGAGATACCGATTTCGACGTGGACGGCGCGGCGGAGTGCGGCATGGACTGTATCGTCTGCAAATGGGGTTTCGGTGATTACGGCAATATGAAGCAGAAAAATATAGTCTTTTTCGCTTCGACGCCACAACAGGTTGTGGAATTTGTGACCAAGGAGTAAGTTATGGCATACTTGAAAGCCACGTTCGGCTACCTTAAAGACCACTTTCTGAGAGCGCTTGCGTTTTGTTTTCTGCCGGCGCTCATGCTGGGACTCGTCTCGTCGCCCGTTTCGCTGATAGGGCTTCTTTTCAGCGAGCAGCTTGACAGGACGGTCAGTTTTTCAGAAGTTTTTCTGACGGGTACAGACCTCGATAAACCGTATAAACTCGTCGTGATGATACTTGCGTTCGTTCTGTACGCGATATGCGCCGCGGCGTACGTCGGAAGCGTACAGCATAAAATGCGTTACGGTCATTTTTACAAGTTCAACGCTCACAACTTTTTCAAGCTGGTAAACAACAACTTCCTGCCCGTAGCGAAAGGCATGCTTTCGCTGATGGTGCTTATGGAGCTTCTCGGCATAGTCACGACGCTGTTCGTATTCTTCTGGTCTAAAGTCGTTGCGATAAAAGCCGTTACGATCGTGCTTTGCACCATCACTGTGATACTTTTCGTAGGGCTGTTCCTTTTCGTCGCTTCGATGCTGATACTGACGATACCCAACATGACGATGCGCGGTTTCGGATTGTTCAAATCGATACGACTCAGCTGGACGACTTCTATAAACAAGTTCAAAAACGTAGCTCTTCCCGTAGTTATCCCGATGGTGATCGCCTACGTGCCGCTGGTCATCGTCAACGCTTTTCACGTAAACGTGCTTTCGCAGATACTCGACGTGTTGTTCTACGCGTTTGCGCTTATGTATTATCACGTGCTTATGTACGTAATTTTCTTCGATCTCGAAAACGTTGAGGTCGCGGACATTAACGAAAATAATTATTGGGGGTAACGTATGTCGTTCAAACATTCCCTTAGTATTCTGACCTCGAGGTTTTCGATAGTGTACAAACTGCTTGCGTTTGTGCTTATCGTGGTTTTTCTGTTCAGCGTGTTGACCGTATGCGCGATCTATCCCACGCTTTCGGGACTGCGTAACAATATGAACGAACTCGGTCTCGGCGAAGCGGTAAGGAATTACGTCAGAGAGGCTCTGAAAGGAGAGCCTGAAATGCAGGCTCAGGCGTATGACGAGCTTTCGGCTAAGTTTGATCTCGCGGCTGATATCATTCAGAAGAACAGTCTGCAGATAAATCTTTCGATAGTGTGGCTGATAGTTCTTTATCTGCTTTTCGTCGTGTTCTTTTCGTGGGGGCAATACTGCGTTTCCGACGTCATAAATCACCACATGAGCTCAAACAGTAAATTCGGTTTCAGCTCAAACCTTATTGTGAATTTCAAGAAGGCGATGAGATATTCGTTGCTTTATACGGCGATAACGATAGGATTCATGATAGTCGTCGCGCTTTTGTACTGGCTCAGCTTCGCGACGCTGTTCAAGGTCGCGCCGATCACAGGGCTCGCTTCCGCAGTCGCGATATTTGTGCTCGCTATGGCTGTGCGCCGTTCGTTGCTGTTCGGCTGGGTGCCCGCGATGGTCGCTGACGGTCTGGGCGTTATAGACGGACTCAAAAAGGGTGTAAGTCTGCTTAAACAGAGATTTTCTTACGCGTTCGGTCTTTATCTGATATACTATATCGCATGGCTCGGGCTTACGGTCGCGATCAGCGTATTTACTATTTTCGTAGGCACGCTGTTTGCAATATCCGTATCTCTCGCGCTTGCGCAGGCTTGCGATCTCGTCATCTATTACCGCACGGTAGGAAAGAGATATTATATAGACGTGCTCAACGTAGTAGACCCGTCAATAAAACAGAGATCGATCTGATAAACCTACGATTCAGATAGACGAATCGTTAAAATAAACGGCGATGAGCCGTTTATTTTTTTGTGTAACAATAAAGAGAAGATATGCGGTTTTGCATATCTTCTTTTTGTATCGGTCAAACTTGATTGGATTTGTAAGGAGTACACGTGAGTGTGCGACGGAATAGCGAGGAGCCTACCCGCAAAAGACTATCTTAACGACGAGCGTCAGCAGCGGCCTCTGGTCCCGAACCGCGTCGTTATAAGGCGGGAATAGCAACAAGCAAAGCTGCGCTTATGCTTGCAAGCCCTAACGCCTTATAACTCCTTCTTCCCAAAAAGCACGTTAAGCTTAGCTTTTCGGGAACCCTGGTTATAAGAGCGACACTTGGCTGGACCAGAGCCGCTGGTAAATCCAGTCATTCTTTATCCATGTGACTGGATTTGTAAGTCAGGAGCAAAGCGACTGACGGAATATTGAGCGTTTCGCTAAGATAGAGTTGTTCGCAAAACAAACAAAATACATACCGCGAAAGCACTCAAAAGAAAGTTTGTGTCGTTGTGCAAACAAATTACGTTGAGTGCCCACTAATTCAAACGGGACAAGTTACCGAGACAAAGATTGCGAAGGCAAAAATGCAAAAAAAAGAAGATATGCGGTTTTGCATATCTTCTTTTTGTATCGGTCAAACTTGACTGGATTTGTAAGAAGCACACGTGAGTGTGCGACGGAGTAGCGAGGAGCCTACCCGCATAAGACTATCTTAACGACGAGCGTCAGCAGCGGCCTCTGGTCCCGAACCGCGTCGGCACGGTCGGCTTGTCGCTCACATTGTTTAAACAATGTTCGTCTACGCACTCCGTGCCTCCTTTTTCCCAAAAAGCACGCTTGCGCTTTGCTTTTCGGGAACCCTGGTTATAAGAGCGACACTTGTTACTGACCAGAGCCGCTGGTAAATCCAGTCATCCTTTGACCGAAAAAAATTAGCAGCGACGGTTGTCGTTGCTAATTTTTTGGTCGAGGTGACTGGATTTGTAAGTCAGGAGCGAAGCGACTGACGGAATAGCGAACGGAGTGAGCGTCACTATTTCAAACGGGACAAGTTACCGAGACAAAGATTGCGAAGGCAAAAATGTAAAAAAGAGAAGATATGCGGTTTTGCATATCTTCTTTTTTTGCTCGTTACGCCGAGCAATCGCGTGGTCGAGGTGACTGGATTTGAACCAGCGGCCTCTTGGTCCCGAACCAAGCGCGCTACCAAACTGCGCTACACCTCGAAATAAAAACTTACGACGAGCGTAAGTTCTTATTGTGGAGCTGATGGGCGGAATCGAACCGCCGACCTATTCATTACGAGTGAATTGCTCTACCGACTGAGCCACATCAGCTTATCAAGCTAATTCATTTTACTAAAATAATCGGCTTTTGTCAATTATGATGGACATAATTTTTATAAATATTTATTTCGCCCGCCCGACTCAGCCGCAGGCGGACGGACGATTTACATAGTTTCGCATTGTGAGAAGGATATCCTTCTGCGTTTGCGTGATCTTTTGCTTTTAATTTTCATTCTCGGCGCTGTCAGCGTTTTCTTCGTTTTCAGACGGGATAACGACTGCCGCGACGCGCTTTTTGTTGAGTTCGTATTCCTTTTTACGGCTTACGATAACGAATTTGCCTTCGACCGTTTTCATTACGAGGCTTATCGGTTTGTAGATAAGGAAGGTTATCACCGCGCAAAGCAGTCCTTTCATTACCGTGAACGGCAGGTTGAAAACAAGCAGACAATCCCACAGATCGTTGACTTTGGGGTAGAGCGCCTGATACATGCCGAGTATCGCTTCGTAAGGCAGGAAATTGTAATATACGGGATAGACTATATAGTAGTTCGTGATAAGGCTGCCGAGACCCATTATCACCGCGCCGACGACAGCGCCGATAAGCGCGCCGATGCGGTTTCTTTTATACTTATAGATAAGTCCCGCAGGTACGACGAACATACAGCCGAGCAGAAAGTTGGAGAGTTCTCCAACGCAACTCGTTGTAGATGCGGTCATGTTTATAAGGTTCTTTATCAAACATACGATAATGCCCGATACGGGACCCAGGGAGTACGCCGCAATAAGCGCGGGAACTTCTGAAAAGTCGAGTTTGAGAAAGGACGGCATAAAGGGTACGCCGAAGCTGACAAACATGAGTGCCGTCGAAAGTGCTGCAAAAATAGCGGTGAACGCGATATAACGCGTACGCGAATAATGAAACTTATTGGTCATAAACATCCTTTTCCTATCCGGACTATACCGTCGGTAAGGGAATCGCACCCTTTCGGCGTCGCCTATTGAGTTATTTGCGACGTTTGCGGACTGTCGTATCGTTTGCTGCGATACGGTACACCGCCGGTGGGGAATTTCACCCGCCCTCAAAGTGTTCTATAACATTATGAAACGATTGCAAAATATTGTCAAGCGGTATATAATCAAAAATATGAAATTCGTATCTCATTCGGTAAACGATACTTACGCGTTCGCAAAAAAGGTTGCGGACAAGCTCAAAGGCGGAGAAGTGATAATTTTAAGGGGCGATCTGGGCGCGGGAAAGACTACTTTCACGAAGGGACTCGCGAAGGCTCTCGGCGTTGATGAAACGGTCACTTCGCCCACGTTCACTTACGTAAAAGAGTACTACGGCAGACTGCCGTTGTACCATTTCGATATGTACAGGGTCGCCGACGCGGACGAGGTGTACGAACTGGGACTGGAAGAGTATTTCTATAAAGGCGGAGTGGTGGTCGTTGAATGGAACAAGTTCGACGACGTAAAAGATCCCCTCGTTATCGACGTGAAAGCGGTGGGGGAAGGCGTAAGGGAGTTTGAAATCAACGATGAACGTATTGGCGATTGACAGCACGACTGAAAGACTGGTCGTAGCTGCCGAGATAAACGGAAAATATTACGAAAAGATAAGCGACGAAAACATAAAGCGCCACAACGGGCTTTTGCTGGAATACGTAGACGATATTCTCGCGTCTGCGGGCGCGGTCATAGGAGTTTTCGACGTCTTTGCTGCGGTATGCGGCCCCGGATCGTTTACCGGGATAAGAGTGGGCGTTGCGACTATAAAGGCGTTCGCGCTCGCTCTCGGTAAACCCGCTGTCGCCGTGGACGCTCTCGAACTCATAGGATACGGTAAAAGCGGTGAGTTTATCGCGGCGATCGACGCACGCAACGACAATTATTACGCGGCTATGATAAAGGACGGGGAGACCGTCTGGGAAAAGAGCGTAACCAAAACAGAAATGCTGTCATATAATGTCAGCGTAACTTATCAGACTTTGCCGACTAAAGGCGAAGATATCGTGGCTATCGCGAAGAAGAGGGCGGAGAAGGGACTTTTCGAAAGCAATCTTTCCCCCGTATATCTGAAAAAATGCCAGGCGGAAAGGATGAAAGACGGTGATTGAGATCGTCGATATGACAAAGGCGCACGCAAAAGAGGTCGCCGAAATAGAAGCCGTAACTTTTGTCGAACCGTGGAGCGAAAAGCAGATAGAAGAGCTTTGCGATCAATACGGCGCAGTCGCGAGAGTCGCGGTGGACGAGGACGGAAAAGTAGCGGGATATTACAGCTATAATTCCGTTTGCGGAGACGGATATATAAACAATATCGCCGTCAGAGAGGACTTGAGAGGAAAAGGCATAGGCAAGGCTCTCATGCGCGATATGACTTATACGGCATCGCTTTCGGGTCTCGAAGGGCTTACGTTAGAGGTAAGGAGTTCGAACGCCGTGGCGAGAGGGCTTTACGAAAGCTTCGGCTTTAAGGTCGGAGGAATAAGGAAGAAATTTTATCAGAATACCGAAGACGCTGTAATCTATTGGTTGAACGTCGGAGGTAAGGACGATTTTAAGCGCGGATAATATTAATTATCAATATTTAAAGAGCAAAGACGACGGCGCTCCCGCGGTAGTGTTTCTGCACGGCTGGGGAGGCGGGGTCGTTTCTTTTTTGCCCGTAGCGCAGAGAATGAAGGACTGCGATTGCCTTTTATTCGATTTCAAGGGCTTCGGAGAGTCGCCCGAAGAGGGCGTGCGCAGTCTTGAAGACTACGCTGCGGACGTCCTTTCTCTTATGGACGAAATCGGTATAAAAGAGGCGGTGCTGATCGGACATTCTTTCGGGTGCAGGGTAGGCGCGTACATAGCCGCAAACTATCCCGAAAGGGTACTCGGATTCGTTATCACGGACGGCGCGGGACTAAAACCGCGACGGGGTTTGAAATATTATTTAAAAGTTTATCTTCACAAATTCAAAAGGAAACTGGGCTTTGACCTTTCGAAAGACGGCTCTGCCGATTACAGGGCGCTTTCGCCCGTTATGAAAAAGACCTTTGTAAACGTGGTCAACAGGTATACGGAAAACGAATGCGCGCGGATAAAATGCCCGACGCTCATCTGTTGGGGAAAAAAGGACAAAGACACGCCGCTTTATATGGCGAAACGTTTTTTAAAGCTGATAAAAGACAGCGCGTTGATACTTTTCGAGGGCGGGCATTTCTGTTATATCGATGAACTCGCAAGATACACGACGATAGCAAAGAAATTTATTTCGGAGGTTGCGTATGGAGTGGGTCGCGGCGGTTCTGAACGGCGTTCTGATGACTGTAGTCGCTCTCAGAACTCTTAACTTTTACCAACTCAACGGATACAGGCTGAGCGGTTCGAAAAGTCTTAAAAAACAGGCGCTTTCCGAGGTCTGTTTCGGCGCGCTTCACGTCGCTTTATGTTATTTCGTGTATATGATAAGCGCGGTCAGAGGTTATGTTTACGGCGGCTGGTTTTATATGCTTTTCTGCGTTCTCGGCGCGGTAAGTTATTATTTCGGACACAGGAAAAAAGAGGCGAGGACGCCTCTTAAAATCACTAAAAGATGTCTGCGGTTCATTGCGGCGCATACGCTGATAAGCGTTGCGTTTTCTGTCGCTCTCGTAGCCGCGGGAAGGACTTTGAATACGGGCGGAGTGAGCCTTGCTTTTGCTTTTCTGCCGCTCTGTTATCTGCTGTCGCCGTTAGTATTCGCGCTTTCGGCGGCGGCGGTATATCCTGTCGAACAAGCCGTAGCCCGAATATATACCGAAGGTTGCGAAAAGGCGCTGGACGCAAAAACGGACTTGGTCAGAATAGGCGTCACGGGAAGCTACGGCAAAACGGGCGTAAAAAATATCTTAGCGACTTTTCTTTCTGAAAAGTATAAGGTCTACGCCACCCCCGAAAGTTACAATACCCCGATGGGGATATGTATCGCGGTAAACAGAATGCCCGCGGATACGCAGATCTTCGTAGCCGAAATGGGCGCGAAAAGAAAGGGGGATATAAGCCGACTTTGCGATATCGTGAAGCCCGTAGTCGCGGTCGTAACGGGCATAGCCGCCCAGCACCTTGCAACCTTCGGCTCCATTCAGAACGTTATCGATACTAAAGCGGAATTGCCGTCATACGTTGCGAAAGCGGGAGGGAAGAGTTATTTCAATACGGATAACGATTACTGCAAGCTCATGTACAGAGACGCGGAGGGCGAAAAGTACCGCACGGGTTTCGGAGGGGAGTGCTATGCGAAAGAGATGAGCGTAAGCGGCGAAGGCAGCGAATTCACGCTTTGTTTTTCGGGCGGCGAAGAGGTCAGATGCAAGACCCCTCTGCTGGGAGCACACAACGTAAGCAATATAACTCTTGCCGCCGCCGTCGCGTACGGAATGGGGGTGTCGCCCGAACAAATAGCCGCTGCCGCAGGAAAGCTAAGACCCGTTCCGCACAGACTTCAGATCGTTGAAAACAGCGCGGGAATAACGATAATAGACGACGGTTACAACAGCAACGAAGAGGGCGCGCGGGCGGCTCTGCGTACTCTTGCGGCGTTCAAGGGGCGCAAGATAGTAGCCTGTCAGGGGTTGGTCGAAATGGGAAAAGCGGAGAGAGACGCGAATTTCGCTCTGGGCAGAGAAATAGCTTTCGTTGCGGATATAGCCGTGCTTATCGGCATAAACGCGGACGATATGAGAGAGGGTGCGCTGTTGGCGGGAATGGCGGACGGCAGTATATTCGTCAAACGAAATTTAGCCGAAGCTCAGCAACTGTTTGCGGAAATAATGCGTAAAGGAGACGTTCTTCTTATCGAAAACGATCTGCCCGACAACTATTGATCGAGGAGGGGTGAAAAATGAAAGGATCAAACAATCAAAAAATCGCGCTCGCGGTGATATACGGCGGGGATTCTACCGAAAGAGACATATCCGTGATAACTGCGGTGCAGGCAATGAAAGCGCTTAAAGGCGTTTTCGACCTTTATCCGCTGATGCTCGAAAAGGGCGCGTTTCATTTTGTGGATAATGCGGACGAGATAAAGTCTTATACAGACGGAAAAACGTGTAAAAAACGCGTATATCTCGATAAAGACGGCATTTACGAGATCGGACTTTTAGGCAGAAAAAACCTTTTCAAGCCCGACTGCTGTCTTATCTGCGCTCACGGCGGCTGCGGCGAAAACGGGGGCTTGCAGGGGTATCTGGACGTCATAGGGCTGCCTTATACGTCTGCGGAAGTAAAGGCGAGCGCAACAGGCATGGATAAGGCGCTTTCGAAGGTCGTGTTTTCCTCTCTCGGACTCAACGTGACCGAATACGTAGTTGTAAGCGGGTTTGAAAAAGACGACATATCCGTCGTCGAAAACAAAATAAGTTATCCCGTGATAGTTAAACCCGTTTCTCAAGGGTCGTCGGTCGGTATAGCGGTTGCAAATGATACGAATGAGCTTTCCGAAGCTTTGAAAGTAGCGCTCGCTTTCGACGAACGCGCAATATGCGAAAGGGCGCTGACCGATTTTACCGAACTCAACTGCGCGGTGATGACAAAGGACGGAAAGGCATTGCCGTCAGAGCTCGAACAGCCGCTCAGCTGGCAACAGTTTCTCTCATTCGAAGAAAAATACCTTTCGTCGGGCGGAAAGCTGTCGGGAGGAGGCAGGATATACCCCGCGAACGTGGACGAAAGGGTAAGAGAAGAGGTGCGACTTGCGGCGGTAAAAGCGTACGAGGGCATGGGCGCGAAGGGGATAGTCAGGATAGATTTTCTTTTGGACAATACGGACGGCAAAGTGTATATAAACGAAGCCAACACGGTGCCGGGAAGCCTTGCGACCTACCTTTTCGAAGCGGACGGCATGGACTATGCGGACGTTGTGAAATACGTCGTGGACGACGCGCTTTTGCGCGCCGAACACAGAAAAACAGCACGATTCGGGTCAAACGTGCTCGACGTTTACGGCAAAAGTTCGGCAAACGCTTGCAAAATGCACGGTAAGATATTATAATTTTTTCTAAAGAAAATTTTTACGGCTTTTGCCGCGGGAGATACTCAATGGATAAAATCAAAATGACTACGCCGATCGTCGAAATGGACGGCGACGAAATGACCAGGATAATCTGGGGCTGGATAAAGGATATCCTTATAAAGCCGTACGTTAATCTGCGTACAGAATATTACGACCTCGGTCTCGAGAACCGCGAACGTACGGGCGACAAGGTCACGCACGACGCGGCTAACGCGATAAAGACTTACGGCGTGGGCGTAAAGTGCGCTACCATCACCCCCAACGCGCAGAGAGTCGTCGAATACAACCTTTCGCAGATGTGGAAGAGCCCCAACGGTACTATAAGAGCGATTCTCGACGGCACCGTTTTCCGCGCGCCGATACTTGTAAAGGGTATCAATCCTTACATTCCGACATGGACTGCGCCGATAACTATCGCGAGACACGCATACGGCGACGTATACAAGGACGTCGAGGCTTACGTCAAGAAGGGCGAGAGCGCGAAACTCGTCGTCAACGGCTCTGATAACGAAAGGATAATAGAGATTTTCGATTTCTCAAAAACAGGCGGCGTAGTACTGGGCATGCATAACACGGACAACAGCATCACCAGCTTTGCGAGAAGCTGTTTCAACTACGCGCTGGACACTAAGCAGGATCTTTGGTTTTCGACCAAGGACACGATATCAAAGACCTACGACCACAGGTTCAAGGATATCTTCCAGCAGATATATGACAAGGAATACAAGCAAAAGTTCGAAGAGGCGGGCATAACCTATTTCTACACCCTTATCGACGACGCGGTAGCGAGAGTAGTCCGCAGTAACGGCGGCATGATATGGGCGTGCAAGAACTACGACGGCGACGTAATGAGCGATATGGTCGCGACTGCTTTCGGCTCTCTCGCGATGATGACCTCGGTACTCGTTTCGCCCGACGGCAATTACGAATACGAAGCGGCTCACGGTACCGTTACCCGTCACTATTACAAATACCGCGACGGAAAGCCGACTTCTACCAACCCCGTGGCTACTATATTCGCGTGGAGCGGCGCTCTCGCAAAACGCGCGCAGATGGACGGCAATAAAGAGCTTGCGGAATTCGCCGCTAAACTCGAAAAGGCTACTATCGGAACTATCGAGGACGGCTATATGACGGGAGACCTTGCGGCTCTGTACAAGGGAGAAAAAGAGCCCGTGACGATGCAGACCGAAGATTTTCTGAAGAAGATAGCGGAAAAACTGGGTTGACGACACATAACTAATTCAATAAAACGCAAAGCGGAGGTTTTCTCCGCTTTTTTTGTTGCCGTTTTAATTTCTGTATGCGAAAAACGCGGGAGGAAAAAGAAAAATCACGTCGGTTGACGATAAGGATATCCGAGGTCGGAAATCAAGGGAAAAGGAAAATAAAGGCATTGTCTTTACGATGCGTTCGCCGTTTTCGGCAGTGCGCCGAGGCGCAAATAAGGATTGTTTTTATCTGCATATATACGCATATATTTATAATTATTCATTTTGATCTAATATTTTTGCATAAAATTAATTTAAAGTTATCCCGGGCGCGGGGCACGCGTGAAAACGTCTGCAACATAGCGCCGCGAGTTAAAAAAAATCGGAATACACTTGACTTTGACAGGCTTTTATATTAATATATTAAATAATCTGATTATCCCCGTGCGCGGAGCGGCGCGTAAGCGTGTATATTTATGACGACGCGGGGAGCAAAGGCGAGGGTTTATGAAGTTGAACGGTTCTCAAATTTTGGTAGAAGCTCTTCTCGAACAGGGCGTGGACACCATCTTCGGTTATCCGGGCGGTGCGGTGCTCAACATTTACGACGCTCTGTACAAGAATCAGGACAGGATAAGGCACATCATCACGGCGCACGAGCAGGGCGCGGCACACGCGGCTGACGGTTATGCGCGCGTTACCGGCAAGACCGGCGTTGTGCTGGCTACCTCCGGTCCCGGCGCGACCAATCTCATCACCGGTATCGCGACCGCGTTTATGGACAGCGTTCCCGTCGTAGCGATCACGGGCAACGTCTCCAATAACCTTATCGGTCTCGACAGCTTCCAGGAAGTATATATCGCAGGCATTACGATGCCGATAACCAAGCATAATTTCGTAGTCCGCAAAGTCGAAGATCTCGCGGATACGATCCGTCTCGCTTTCAAGATAGCTAAAAGCGGCCGTCCGGGTCCCGTCCTCGTCGATATCACGAAAGACGTCACCAGCGCGGAATGCGAATACGAGAAAAAGGCTCCCGTAGAGGCTGATCCCGTTCCCGTAGTCAAGGACGAGGAGATAGCAAAGGTCGCAGAGCTTATCAACAACGCTAAAAAACCCGCTATACTTTTCGGCGGCGGCGTTCAGACCAGCGGCGCGCAGGACGAGCTTACCGCTCTTATGCACAAGGCGGAGATACCCGGTTGCCACACCCTTATGGCGGCGGGCGTGCTGGATTGCAAGGATCCGCTGAACCTGGGTCTCGTCGGCATGCACGGCAGCATGAGCGCGGGCAGAATGTGCGCGGACAGCGACGTACTTATCGCGATCGGCACCCGTTTTTCCGACCGCGTGGCGACCGATAAAAACAGATTCGCGACAAAGGCGGCTATTATCCATATCGATATAGACGCAGCTGAAATAAACAAGAATATCCCGTGCAACATGAGCGTTGTCGGAGACGTAAAGGACGTTATCAACAAGCTTCTTCCGCTTATCAAGGAGACAAACCATAAAGAATGGATGGCTCAGATAGAGAAGTGGAGAAGCACAGACTATAAGCCCAAGGATATCCCCGGCGTTCTCCGTCCGCACCAGATCATCGGTTGCGTAGCGGACAACATTACAGACGACGATATCGTCACGACTGACGTCGGTCAGCACCAGATGTGGGCGGCGCAGTACGCAAGACGCACTAAGCCCCGTCATTTCGTGACCTCGGGCGGACTGGGCACGATGGGCTTCGGTTACGGCGCTTCGATAGGCGCGCAGGTGGCTAAACCCGACCGTAAGGTAGTTATGATAACGGGCGACGGTTCTTTCCATATGAATATGAACGAACTGTGCACTGCCGTTACCTACAATCTGCCGATAGTCACCGTCGTGGTCAATAACCACGTTCTGGGTATGGTCAGACAGTGGCAGACCCAATTCTACGGCAAGAGATATTCCTGCACGACCCTTGACAGAAAGACGGATTACGTCAAACTCGCAGAGGCGTTCGGCGCGCTCGGTTTCAGAGCTACGACCCTCGAAGAACTCGACGAAGCGCTCAAAAAAGCGCTGGCAAGCGGCAGACCGTGCGTTATCGACGCAGTCATAGACCGCGACGAAAAGGTGCTCCCGATGATACCGCCCGGCGGATCGATCGACGACATCGTCATGTAAGCGAAAACAAATAAAATACAATAAAAAGAAAACTCAATTTTCATATAAATTCGGAGGAACAAACAATGATTACAAAGTATTACGATTGCGATTGCGATCTCAAAATGCTTGACGGCAAAACGGTTGCTATAATGGGCTTCGGCTCTCAGGGTCACGCTCACGCCATGAACCTCAAAGACAGCGGCGTAAACGTTATCGTCGGTCTCAGACCGGGCAGCAGACACGAAAAGAAAGCTAAGGATTACGGCCTTACCGTTATGCCCGTAAAGGAAGCTGCTCAGAAGGCGGACATCGTTATGATGCTCGTTCCCGATGAGATCTGCGCGGATATCTACGACGCGGAAGTCGCTCCCTATATGACCGCCGGCAAAGTCCTCATGTTCGCTCACGGTCTCAACATTCATTTCAAGCTGATCAAGCCCTCCAAGGATATCGACGTTATCATGGTCGCTCCCAAGGGACCCGGTCATACCGTAAGAAGCCAGTACCTCGAAGGCAGAGGCGTTCCGTCTCTCATCGCGGTCGCTCAGGACGCAAGCGGCAGAGCTAAGGATTACGCTCTCGCATACGCAAGCGGCATCGGCGCGGGCAGAGCGGGCATCCTCGAGACCACGTTCAGAGAGGAGACCGAAACCGACCTGTTCGGCGAACAGGCAGTTCTTTGCGGCGGCGTTACCGAGCTGATGAAGGCAGGTTTTGACACCCTCGTTGAGGCTGGCTACGCTCCCGAGATGGCATACTTCGAGTGCATTCACGAGATGAAGCTCATCGTTGACCTTATCAACGAAGGCGGCTTCGCAAAGATGAGATACAGCATTTCCAATACCGCTGAATACGGCGATTACAGAACGGGCAAGAGACTTATCACCGAAGAGACCCGCAAGGAAATGAAGAAGGTTCTGAGAGAGATCCAGGACGGTACCTTCGTAAGCGAATGGATGACCGAGAACAAGAGCGGCAAGTGCGCTAAGTTCCTCGCGACCCGCGCTCTCGAAGCTGAACATCCGCTTGAGAAAGTCGGCGGCGAGCTCAGACAGATGATGTCCTGGCTCAAGAAGTAAAACGACATAAAATTCAAATACGGTTTAAGTCGCTTTGCCTACGCAAGGCGACTTAGTTTAAGGAGACAAATATGGAACTTCGCAGTAAATATCTGACGAGCGGCGCTAATACCGCTCCTCAAAGATCACTTTTATATGCGTGCGGATTCTCGAAGGAAGAGCTTGAAAGACCTCTCGTCGGCGTGGTATCCGCGCACAGCGATATCGTGCCCGGACACATTCATCTCGATAAGCTGACAGAAGCGGTAAAAGCAGGCGTGAGAATGGCGGGCGGAACCCCGATAATGATACCTTCTATCGGCGTTTGCGACGGCATAGCTATGGGTCACGTCGGTATGAATTATTCCCTTGCTTCGAGAGAGCTCATCGCGGACAGCGTGGAGACCATGGTCAACGCGCATTGCCTCGACGGCGTAGTACTCGTACCCAATTGCGATAAGATCGTTCCGGGTATGGTCATGGCGGCGGTAAGAATGAATATTCCCGCAGTCGTCGTCAGCGGCGGTCCCATGATGGCGGGCGTCGTAGATAAATGCGAAGTTTCGCTTTCCAAGATGTTCGAAGCCGTCGGAGCTTACAAGGCGGGCATCATCGACGATGACGGACTTACCGAATTCGAAAAGAAAGTCTGTCCGACCTGCGGTTCGTGCAGCGGCATGTATACGGCTAACAGCATGAACTGCCTTTGCGAAGCGATCGGCATAGCGCTTCCCGGCAACGGAACCATTCCTGCCGTTATGAGCGAGCGTACCGTCCTTGCAAAGCACGCGGGCATGGCGATAATGAACATGATAGAGAAGGGTATCAAAGCGCGCGATATCATAAATATGACTTCGATACAGAACGCGCTTGCGTGCGATATGGCGCTGGGTTGTTCTTCCAACAGCGTTCTGCACCTTCTCGCTATCGCTAACGAGGCGGGCGTTGAACTCGACCTCAATATCTTCAACGAATTCAGCGATAAAGTTCCCAATCTGTGCCACCTTGCTCCCGCAGGTCCCACTCATATGCAGGATCTCTACGCAGCGGGCGGCGTTCAGGCTGTGCTCAGTGAGCTGAATAAGGGCGGATTTATTCACGGCGAAGCCATGACTGTCACGGGCAAGACGGTTGCGGAAAATATCAGTAACGTAAAAGTCCTCGATTACAACGTGATAAGAAGCCTCGACAACCCGTATTCTTCTACGGGCGGTCTCGCTATCCTCTGGGGCAATATCGCTAAGAACGGATGCGTCGTAAAGCGCAGCGCGGTCGCTCCCGAAATGCTTGTTCATACAGGTCCCGCGAGAGTGTTCGACAGCGAAGAACAGGCTATAGAGGCAATCTACGGCAAGAAGATAAAAGAAGGCGACGTCGTCGTCATCAGATACGAAGGACCCAAGGGCGGCCCAGGTATGAGAGAAATGCTCAATCCTACCAGCGCGCTTGCAGGTATGAAACTGGATAAATGCGTCGCGCTCATCACCGACGGCAGATTCAGCGGCGCTTCCAGAGGCGCTTCTATCGGTCACGTTTGCCCCGAAGCGGCGGACGGGGGCGAAATAGGTCTCTTGAAAGACGGCGATATGCTGACAATAGATATCCCCGCTCACAAGATAAGCGCAGCCGTGTCGGACGAAGAATTCAATGAAAGAAGAAAGACTCAGGTCATGCCGGAGCCTAAGTTCAAGACAGGTTGGCTGAGCCGTTATTCAAGGCTCGTCACCAGCTCTGACAAGGGCGCGGTGCTCAAATAAGAGGTAATAATATGTTAACGTTAGACAAAATCTATCACGCGGCGTTCGTACTGAAAGAGGCTATCCGTCCTACGGATATGATATACGCTCCAAATCTCAGTAAGAAATGCGACGTATATCTCAAAGCCGAAAACCTTCAGGTAACGGGTTCTTTTAAGGTCAGAGGCGCGTATTACAAGATATCTCAGCTCAGTGAAGAGGAGAAGAAAAAGGGCGTTATCGCTTGCTCTGCAGGCAACCACGCTCAGGGCGTTGCGCTTGCGGCGACTAAGAACGGCATAAAGTCTCTGATATGCCTTCCCGACGGCGCGCCTATATCCAAGGTCGAAGCGACCCGTCGCCTCGGCGCTGAAATATGCCTCGTCAAAGGCGTTTACGACGACGCTTACAACAAGGCGCTCCAGCTCAAAGAAGAGTGCGGCTATACGTTCATCCATCCGTTCGACGATATAGACGTAATCGCGGGGCAGGGTACTATCGGCCTCGAAATACTCGATCAGCTTCCCAATGTGGACGCGGTAGTCGTGCCTATCGGCGGCGGCGGTCTGATAAGCGGCGTTGCGTATGCGATAAAGTGCCTCAAGCCCAGCGTAAAGGTCTACGGCGTACAGGCGAGCGGCGCTCCCAGCATGCTCAACAGCGTACACGATCACAAGATCGAGAGACTGGAGAGCGTTTCTACGATCGCCGACGGCATCGCTGTAAAGGAACCCGGTGCAAATACGTTCGAGTTCTGCAGCAAGTACGTCGATGAGATAGTCAGCGTAAGCGACGACGAAATATCCGCGGCTATTTTAAGCCTTATCGAACAGCAGAAACTGGTCACCGAAGGTGCGGGCGCGGTATCCGTCGCTGCGGTACTGTTCAACAAGATCCCCGTAGAGGGCAAAAAGGTCTGCTGTCTGCTTTCGGGCGGTAATATCGACGTTACGATACTTTCGAGAGTCATCAAGAGAGGACTGTTGATGTCGGGCAGAAATACTATGCTCATGATAGAACTTCTCGACAAGCCGGGTCAGCTCAAGGACGTGGCGACAATAATAGCCGACCTCGGCGGCAACGTTATTTCAGTGCACCACGAGAGAGCCAACGAGGGCAGCGACGTAAACGGATGTTTCCTGCGTATTCAGGTCGAGACAAAGAATTTCGATCATATAGCGCAGATAAGAAAGGCTCTGACCGACAGAGGCTTTAAACTGGTTTGATAAACACGGAGGCATAAAAATGAAATACGTAAGCACAGACAAAGCGCCGCAGGCGATAGGTCCTTATTCTCAGGCTGTTATCAGCGGAGGATTCGTCTATACGTCAGGTCAGATAGCAATAAATCCCGCAAGCGGAAACGTTGAGGGCGCAACGATCGAAGAGCAGACCGAACTCGTCTGCATCAATATCGAAAACCTTCTGAAAGCTGCGGGAACGGACATTTCCAAAGTCGTCAAGACCGTCTGCTTCCTTGCAGATATGAACGATTTTGCGCGTTTTAACGAGGTGTATGCTAAACATTTCGTGTCCAAGCCCGCGCGTTCGTGCGTAGCGGTAAAGACCCTTCCCAAAAACGTTCTGGTAGAAATAGATACTGTTACAGAACTGTAAAACAAATACGGGAAGCAAAAAACAGTTTAAGAAAAGCGTCGGAAACGGCGCTTTTTTTGTCTTCAAACGGCGAAAAACGCATCTTTAAATTGACATGTTTTGCGGGTAGGTGTATATGCTGCTTGTGCGTCTGCCGTCGTAAATCGCATAAAACGAGCCGAAGCGGTCTGAGAAAACAAGCCGCAAGACCGACAGGAGAATGGTGTGGGAGAGGCGTTTCAAAGGGAAGCGTGCGGGCGCAGAATACGGGCGGAGAAGATAGGCGTAAACGTAAAGCCTTTCCGAAAAAATTCATGTTACACCGCCATATCCTTTTTGTAAATTGTATCCGATTTGCCGTGTCTATATGTATTTTTGAGTCTCGGTTTATATTTTCTGTCGCGCTTATCTGTAGCTTTCGCGTCAAGGTGCAACGTTGTTTTTTTGTCGTCGTATAGTTTGCGTACGCTTTACGGCTAAAAAAATCCCGCCGCCTTTGCGGGCGACGGGAAATTGTTTTTTCAGAAGATATTATTTATCTTTTTTCTTTTTATCCTTTTTGTATACTGTCTCCGATTTCTCGAATACGGTGTTCACGGGATTTTCCTTATCCGTCTTCTTAGCCTTTTCGCTCTTTCCGAAAACGGCTTCAACGGGGTTTACTTCGCTTGAAACGGAAATGTCTGTCGCGGCTTCGGGTACGGGTTCAAGTTTATCAGCGCTTACGCCGCCGAATATGACGCCTTTAAGTCCGATCGCTTTTGCTTTGGCAAGCCCCTTTGCCTGAGCCTTCTTGTCATATATCGGCACATTGTCCTTGCCTTCGTCGGGATCGCCTTTACCCATTCTGATGTACAGCTTGCGGGCAGCGCGTTCTTTAAGCGACAGGATAGACGGGAGCAACGTGAACACGAGGATAAGACTGAACACGGTTCCTATCGCGATAAGTCTGGTTATCTGCGCGACTATTACGTTGGTCGTCAGCAGGTTGACCGCCATGCAGGCGCATATCAGAATAGCCGCTGAGGTTATGACGCTGGGAGCAGCGCGGTGTATTGCGTTCTTTACCGCAACGATACCCGTAGAGGTCTCTTTTTCTTCGTAATACTTGCTCGTGAACAGTATCGCGTAGTCGACCGTCGCGCCCAGCTGTATCGCGCTGACTATCAGGTAAGCTATAAAGTTTATCTTTGTACCTATCAGGTAGACCAGCGTCAGGTTTGCCCAGATACCCGTTTCGATGACGAGCAGAAGGATAACGCTCATTATCGGCTTGCGGAAAGTGAGGAGCAGGACTGCGAAGACTATTATCGCGCTGAGTACGTTGACGAGCGTGAAGTCGTCGGGGGTGACGCTGTAAAGTTCGTATGCGCCCTGCACGAGACCCGTGAGATATACGTTTTCCGCGCCGAATGCTTCGTTAGCGATATTTCTTATCTTGAGCATCGCGTTGTAGCTTTCAACGTCTTCGGCAGCGCCTGTAAGATTTATCGTGTAAAGCATATAGTGCGTGCTTCCGGGAGCAAGGTCGTCGATATTCGAAATAAAGCTTCCGAACAACTGTTCCTGAACGACTGCTGAAATGATTGACCACCTCGGGTTTGATTTGAGAGTCTCAATCGTATCGGCATCCAGCATCGTTCCGAGAGAGAACACGTCTGTCACGGTAGCGCATCCGTATCCTGAAATGCTTACGGGCGCAGTATCGTTTTCCGTGCCTATATTCTTTACCTTTTCAATAAAGTCGTACTGCTTGTCAAGGTTTATATTGTACGCCGCTGAATTCGCGCCTCCCGGAGGGACATTGCCTTCTTTGAGGTTTTCGTACTGCATCGGCACGCACATGATTATCTGGTTGTTAAGCTGAGTAATTTCGCGTTGGGGCAGAGACATCTCTTCGAGAGGCGTTTCTTCCGTCATCGTTATATAGTTGAGCGGAGCTTTGCTCTGCAGTATGGACGACGGGATAGCGACCGCGATACAGAGCACGAGAACGAATATCGCAATGCCCTTGTTCGTTATGGTCTTGCCCACGAAATTCAGTCTCGGGGTGATGATCCAGTCGTGGTGAGTCTTATCTATCAGCTTGCGGCAGAACAGTATGAGGATCGGCTGCACGAATATGACTGCGAGCAAGGAGAGAAGCACGCCTTTAGCAAGTACGAAGCCAAGGTCGTAACCCATGCCGTAAGTCATGAAGAACAGCGCTACGAAACCGCCGATGGTCGTCAGCGCGCTTGCCAGGATGGATTTCAGCGTTTTGGGCATAGCCGATATAAGAGCTTCTTTCGGATCTTTTCCCGAGCGTCTTTCTTCGTAATATGTGTGCATCAGGAATATCGAGTAGTCCATCGAGATCGCCAGCTGAAGAATTGACGAACACGAAGAGGTTATCGTAGATATCGTGCCCATCGGGTTGCCCGCTATCATGTTGGTGCCCATGTTGAGCAGTATCGATATGCCGAGCGTAGCGAGGAATATGACGGGTTCGAGGTAGCTGTTGGTAGAGACGAGAAGTATCACGAATACGCATACGACCGCCGCCGCGACGAACTTGGGCATATCGTTGACGGAGCTGTCAACGAGTACGCGGGCGTTCTGCGCCATGCCGCCTATAAAGTAGCAGTTGTCGACCGTCGTATTCAGTTCTCCCGCTTTTATCTTAGCGTCGTAAGTTTCGCGAATGATGTTTTCCGCTTCGTCGAGAGCGTCTATGACCGCGTTGTCAGAACCCGAACGGACAAAATACAGATTGACTACGAACGTATCTATTCCGTCCGTATTTACCTGGAATTTGTTTTGCAGAAGCTGCATCATCGGATCGACGTCGATATAATTTTCGAGTTGATACAGAGCGTCGAAAGTACCCATCCATACCAGTTTGCTCAGAAGATCGACGGTTTCGCCGTTTTCTTCTACCTTCATTTTGCCTATCTTGTCGCTTTCTTCGAACTTGGTGATTATTCCGGCAACTTCGTCTTTCGTCAGGAATGACAGTCCTATCGTACAGTCTCCGACGATGGAAAATTCCTGATTCAAAATTTCTTTGCCTTTGACAGTGTCGCTGTCTTTGTCAAGATAGGACAAAACGTCGCTTTCTTTATCGACCAGCATACTGCCTACGACTGAGAGCGCGAGAAGCAATATCAGCACTCCCAGGACGATATACCTGTACTTCAAAAGCCATCTGGTAAATTTAGCCATAGTCTCTCCTCAAAATTTTATAACATTTATACTATATCATAAAATGCTAAAATACTCAATCGTTGAATAAGTGAAATTTTATATCGCAAATGTCAAATTTTTGTAAACAGCTTAAGACTGAAACTTACGTCGATAATGATCGGAAATATCAGTGCAAAATGTTCAGAACGGCACGCATGTCTGTCAAAACGTTTGCAATAGCAGGTAATGATGATATAATAATTAATATGGAAACAGGAATTTCTACCGCGTCGTTTTTTCCGCGGCTTTACACAGAGGACGCGCTCGCAAGAATAGCTGAGCTGGGCGCAAAAGTTTCTGAGGTTTTTTTCGCTTCGAGATGCGAATACACCCGCGACTTCGGCAACGTGCTGTTGAGCAGACTGGCACATGCAAAGGATATGCGCGTTCATTCGGTGCACGCGCTCACGAATCAGTTCGAGCCCGAACTGTACAGCCTTAACGACCGCGCTTACGGGGACGCGATATCTACCTTTGAATCCGTATGCAAGGTGGCTGAGCAGATAGGCGCGCGCAATTATACTTTTCACGGCGCTACAATGCTTAAAAAAGCGGTGAAATACAGTTTTAACTACGACCTTATTTCCGAAAGAGTAAACATATTGTGCGATCTCGCCGAAAAGTACGGCGTGACGCTTTGTTATGAAAACGTCCACTGGGCATATTTCTGCAACCCCGGGTTTTTCAACGAGATCAAAGACCGCTGCCCGAAACTGGGCGCGACTCTCGACGTAAAACAGGCTATGCAGTCGGAAATAAGCTGGAAAGAATACCTTGCCGCTATGAAGGGAAGACTTAAGACGGTCCATCTGTGCGACTATGACGACAACGGCAATCTTTGCTTGCCGGGCAGAGGTACTTTCGACTTCGTTTCGCTCTATTCCGCGCTTGCCGAAGCGGGCTTCGACGGTCCGTGCCTTATGGAGGTTTACACTAAAAGCTATAAGGACGAAAGCGAGCTTAAACGCGCGTTCGAATTTTTAAAAGAGTGCGAAATCAAAGCTTTAACCCGTTGACTTTTTTGTTGCGTTAGTATAATATAAATGCTGGTGTGTAAACGGGATGAAACGGATTTTTTTACGTTTCGGGTTTGAAAAAACGTTGTTTTCCGCATCTGTAATATTTGCGGAGTCAAAGGAAGTACACAACGGCGCGCCCTTCGTATTTGCGCGCTGAAAAGGAGATTTTTATGCGTTACAACAAAAAAGAACTCAGGATCCGCGTGGATTTCAACAATATGATGAGTAAGTCCGTCGGACACGAAGGATTTACCGAAAGACAGATCGCTTCTTACGTCGAAGAAGTCGAAGCCGCTTTCGCTGCGGTCACCGCAGGCAGAGGCAAGGGCATGATGGGTTGGACTGAACTCCCTTACAATCAGGACGAAGTCGTTGAGGATATCCTCGCAACCGCTAAGTACGTCCGCAAAAATTTCGAATATTTCGTAGTTCTCGGTATCGGCGGCAGCGCTCTCGGTCCCATCGCGGCTTTCCAGGCTATCTGTCATCTGCATTATAACGATCTTCCCAAACGCAAAAGAAAGGGTCCCAAGTTCTACGTAGAAGACAACGTTGACCCTGAAAGAATGGCGGCTCTCTTTGACGTTATCGACGTTGAAAAGACTATGTTCAACGTTATCACGAAGTCGGGCAGCACTTCTGAGACGATGACCCAGTACCTCATCATCAACGATATCCTTAAGGCTAAACTGGGCGACAAGGCGAAAGATCATATCATCGCTACCACTTCCGCAAACAGCGGCAACCTTATCAAGATAGCTCAGAAAGAAGGTTACAAGACCTTCTATATCCCCGACGGCGTCGGCGGCAGATTCAGCGAGCTTTGCCCCGTAGGTCTGCTTCCCGCGGCGGTAGTCAATATCGATATCAAGGGTCTTCTGCAGGGCGCGCGCTATATGGACGAGCAGTGCAATAACCCCAACGTCAAGAAAAACCCCGCGCTTCTCGCCGCTCTTATGCAGTATATGGCGATGAAGAGAGGTAAGAACATCTCTGTCATGATGCCTTACGCTGACGGTCTCAAATACGTTGCAGACTGGTACGCTCAGCTGTGGGCGGAAAGCCTCGGCAAGAACAAGAACCTCGACGGCACCGCTTGCAATAAGGGTCAGACTCCCGTCAAATCCCTCGGCGTTACCGATCAGCACAGCCAGGTACAGCTTTACGCTGAAGGTCCGTTCGACAAGGTCATCACCTTTATCGGCGTGGACAACTACCGCGAAGAGGTCAAAATTCCCCGGGGTTGCGAAGATTTTCCCAACGTCAATTTCCTGTGCGGCCATACGATGAACGAACTCATCACCGCTGAAAGAAAAGCTACCGAGTACGCGCTGACCAAGGCAGGCAAGCTCAATCATACAATCATGCTCCCCGTGCTCAACGAATTCACCCTCGGCGAACTCCTCATGTTCTTCATGCTCAAGACCGCTTACGCAGGCGCTCTTATGGGCATCGATACCTTCAACCAGCCCGGCGTCGAAGAAGGCAAGAACGCGACCTACGCGCTTCTCGGTCGTCCCGGTTACGACGAAAAGAGAGCAGAGCTTGCCAACGCTCCGCAGAAACTCAACAAATATATTATATAATCGATCTGCTGAAGAAAACGGCGCTCGCGCGCTGTGAACGGCTTATTTGCAAAAATACTGTGTCAAATCCCCGCGATAATACCGCAAGAGTATTACCGCGGGTCTTTTTCTTGTCTTTTTGCAAAACACTCGTTCTCGCTTACGTTCGCGCCGATTTTCTTCGGCAGTATTTTGTGTAGCTAAAATGCGCAAGAGTATTACCCCCGAGGCTCTTCGCGTTTACCAGCAAATCCTCTCGCTCAAAACGCTGACGCACGTGTTTTCGTCGGTCGCTTCGGCAATTTTTGAAACCTTTACTGCAAGAGTATTACAGAGGGTCTTTTTCTTGTCTTTTAGCAAAACACTCGTTCTCGCTTACGTTCGCGCCGATTTTCTCCGGCAGCATTTTGTGCAGTTTAATATGCGCAATATTATTACCCCCGAGGCTCTTCTCGTTTACTCGCAAACCCTCTCGCTCAAAACTCTTTCGAAACGGATTTTCGTCAGTCACTTCGGCAATTTTCAGTTCTTGTTTCAGAGCAATAGTGCAAGTCTTTTTCTTGTCTTTTTGCAAAGAGTGCGTTTCGCTTGCGTTTGCGTAGATTTCCTTCGATAAGAGTGCATAGTATAATATGTTGTTTAATCGTTATTCGGGAGGAATCCCTTTTTCTCAGCCAATAATTGATTGTGTTCAAGTCCTGTTGTCTCCACCACGCTGAAGCTAAAATTGATAGACGTGGAATAATGCGAAAATTATGTATTGACATTTTTGTCGGACAGAGATATAATATAACTAATAAAAATATTCAGGTAAGGCGTTTACGTATGGCAAGAAGAAACGATATTAAACCTTCCAATGTATTTATCAGCTGGACAAGCAAAGATAAGTACATTGAACAAAAAATTTTAGCACATTTAGAGCAAAACGCTATTACCGTATGCGAATCCGGAAAAGGCTGTGCTGGCGATTACAAACAGTGGAGTAACGATGCCGCGATAGCCCCGGATATCTTTTTGCTTATCTTAACTAAAAGTCTTGTCGATTATCCTGCCAGCCTTGTAAGGGATGAAGTGAAAGCATGGAAAGATATGCTGAAAGAAACAGGTGATTCTTCAAATAGAACTGTGATAGTATGCCCGAGCTTAGATATTATAAAAGAATTTAAAGATGAAAGCGGCAATTTGATAATTACCGAAGAAGATCATATTAACTGCGAGGTCTATAGTGAAAAAGATGGACTTACAGAAGAAAACCTTGAAAACATGCTGAACAAAATCAGAAATCTGCTAGTACATAGAATGAGCGACATATATGCTAAGAAGGCTGTCGAAGATATCGGCATAAATATTCCGAGACTTCTTGGCGTGGATTTAATATACTCAGAAAACAACAAGGCAGAATATGACGATCTGTATATTCCTCGTACCGTTAAATTGGGAAACGGTCTGTTTAAAAACTCTGAGGAGCTTATAAGTAATTCTGATACCGATCTGCTGTTTATAACGGCAGATGCCGGCATTGGAAAAAGTTGTTATATAAAACAGATATTTAAAGAAAATAAAGACAATGATACTCTTGTATTGTCTGTCGG
>DVNX01000029.1 GCA_018714045.1 Candidatus Ornithoclostridium faecavium | reverse complement strand
CAGACGTTGCGAATACGATAAAGGCTTACAGGCTGCTTTCGCAGAAATGCGATTATCCGCTTCACGTAGGGGTTACAGAGGCTGGCATATACGAAAAAGGTCTTATTAAATCCGCAATAGGCATAGGCTCGCTTCTTTGCGACGGAATAGGCGATACCGTCAGAGTTTCGCTTACCGACGATCCCGTCAAAGAAGTATATGCGGCAAAAGAGATATTAAAGGCTGTCGGGAAATATAACGGCGCTTACGCGGAAGTCGTTTCCTGCCCAACATGCGCGAGGACGTGTATCGACGTAAAGGGTATCGCTACTCAGATAGAGGAGTATGCGAAAGGTCTGAATAAAAGCGTCAAGATCGCCGTCATGGGGTGCGTCGTAAACGGAATAGGCGAGTCCAAGGGGTCGGATGTCGGCGTTGCGGGCGGTAAGGATAAATCCGTCATATTCAGAGAAGGGAAGATAATTTCGACTGTTCCCAACGACAGGATACTTGAAGAACTCAAAAAGGAAATAGAAAAGCTGTAATTTAACCATTGCTTATAATTAAGGTCGAATTATTATAAAATATGGCTTATTTTAGAATTTAATTCTGAATTTTAGCCGAAATAATACTATAACATATGATACCAAGCGCGTAATCATTCATTGCGCGCGCACAAATAAAATAACATTCTGATATATGGAAGAAGCAAGAGAAAAAAGTCTGATCGACGGAAAAATCGATTTTATAAAACTACTTAACATACGCTACGATAATGCGTACGACTTTTTGCGCGTACGTTCCGTCGACCTCGACGTTGAGGGGAAAACGGTGAGTATTCAGTTCGGAGTTCCGTATTCGGGCGAAAATTCTCTGACGGAAGAGGATAAAAAGAACATACTTTCTTTTGCGGTAGAAATACTGCCTTCAGAATATACCGTCACCGTGTCTTACAGGAAATTCGGCGTAGATCCCGATATCGTGTTCAAACTGGTAAAAGAGTACGTAAACAAATTTCACAGAGCGTATTCCGTTCTCATTTCAAGCGACAATACTCAAATCGTTTGCGACGAAAAGAAGGTCACCGTCACTTTTACCGTAGTCAAATCCGTTGCAGATCTCTTTGAAAAATGCAATCTTACAGGCGGGCTGAAAGATTATCTTGATTCTTCTTACGACCGCGATAACGTTATAAAAATCAATTATACCGACAAATTCGTAATCAGCGAAACGGCGAAAGAAGAAGTTCCAGTCGTTATAGATGATTGTTACATAGAGATAAGCGCGCTGCATAAGCTTTGCGGAAGCGACATCACTTCAAAAGCGAGATATATCCGCGCTTGCAATACGCCGCAGTCCGCAATATGCGTGACGGGTAAGGTCGAGAGCATTATTTCCAAAAACTCGAAATCCTCAGGCAATCAGTATTACAATTTTACGATAAACGATACCACGGGCGTGATGAGATGCTGTTATTTTACGAGAAAAGCGTCTAAAGGACCTCTCGACGTCGTGGAAGAAGGAGCGGAGATTGCTGTCGTCGGCGATCTTCAGAACGACAGCTTCCGCGGCGGCCTTTCGCTTATAGCGAAAAGCGTGAGTTTCTGTAAGATAAATTACGATTCGATACTGACTGAAGACGATCTGCGCCGCAAGAAGACTTACGTGCCCGTAAAGGCAAAGCCGCTTGAAATTACCACTCAGCAGAATCTTTTCGACTTAGTTACGGAAAAACCCGCTTATCTTACGGACAATACTTTCGTCGTTTTCGACCTGGAGACGACGGGACTTATGGATAGCGGCACGCCGTGCAAGATAATAGAGATCGGCGCCGTCAAGATAGTGAACGGGGTGTGCACTGAATATTTTTCCACCCTTGTCGATCCGAAAATGCATATACCGGAAGGCGCTTCGGCGACCAACCACATTTACGACGATATGGTAGAGGACGCGCCTTATATAGAAGACGTTTTGCCCGATTTTCTCGCATGGGTGGGCAATGCCGTGCTTGTCGCTCACAACGGCGACAAATTCGACTTCATCGTACTGAAAAACGAAGCTGCCGAACAGGGAATGCACGTACCGAATCAAACGAGGGACACTATCGTCATCGCTCAGAATTACCGTATAAAGACGGGCAGAAAAGGTCAGCTCAACCTGCGCGTGCTCTGTAAAGAATTCGATATAGACCTTGTAGAAGCGCATCGCGCGTATTACGACGCTTACGCAACCGCTCAGCTCTTTATCAAGCTTTGCGATTACGTGGACGTGTCGAGAATAGGTTGACCGAAAACGTAAAAGTGCTTCATCTGCGGTTAAGCGCTGATCCGAACGCTTTAAGAAAAACAGAGACGTATGTAAATACAAGTCTCTGCAAGAGTTTAACGGTCTTTTAAATATAATCGCAAGTTACACGTTTGCGAAAGAAAGGTTTATCTGAGATCCTGTTTGCAGACAGCAAAGCGCGGGTATAAGTCCTTTCGGTGCCCGACAATACATAAAAGCGTTTCGTATGAAGGACGGAAAAAGCGTTTTTGAGTCGTTTTTGCGTCGTTCGTAACAAAATTCGGGTTAATTTCGAACAAATAATCAAAAAAGTGTTGATTTTATATTTTATATATGCTATTATAGTCACAAGATAGTATTGACTTACTAAGCGGCTGAATTCAGTCGCTTTAATTATGTAAGGAGAGCATATGTCAAAAATCTGCGACAGCGTACAGGCTTTGATACTTCCGATACTCGATAAGATGAATATAGAACTCGTCGAGGTCGAATTCAAGAAAAGAGGCGAAAACGACGGCTCTTTGACGATTTATATCGACAAGGAAGGCGGCGTTTCTCTCGACGACTGCGAAGCGGTGCACAACGCGATCGACGCTCCGCTCGACGAACTCGATCCTACGGACGGAAAGCCGTACACTCTCAACGTCTCTTCGCCCGGTCTCGACAGACCTTTCAAAACGCTGAGAGACTATAAGAAGCATCTCGGCGAAGATATCGAGATATCTTTGTATAAACCGGTCGAAGGCGTGAAAAAATTCGAAGCGAAGCTCGAAGAGGTCGACGACGGTTTCGATCACGTAAAAGTTTCCTATAAAGGAAAAACCATACAACTAAATATAAAAGAGATAGCCCTCGCGAGAGCGGTTATCAAGTTTTAGGAGGACAAAATGATTAACAAGGATTTTTTTCTTGCGCTCGATCTGCTTGAAAAAGAAGGAAAAATCGACAAAGAGCTGACGATAAAATCTCTCGAAGCAGCTATTGCCGCGGCATACAAGAGAGAGTCGGGCGAAGCGCGTCCCGTCAGCGTTCAGATAGACGAACAGCGCAACCGTATCAGGATCGTCGCTTACCAGGAAGTCGTCGAAACCGTCGAGGATCCCGAAAAGGAAATTTCCCTTGAAGACGCTAAGAAGATCAAGTCGTCTTACAAAGTCGGCGACCGCGTCATCGAAGAGATCTCTCCCAAAGAGTTCAGCCGTATCGACGCTCAGACCGCTAAACAGGTCTTTATGCAGAGGCTTATGGACGAGCACAAGAAGATTACCTTAGAGGATATGACCCAGAGAGAGGGCGAGATCGTCACCGCTCAGATCAGAAGGATAGACGGCGACAGGATATACCTGGATATATCCGGCTCTCAGATGGAAGGCGTAATGCTTCCGCAGGATCAGATAAAAGGCGAGATATACAAGCAGGGCGACGTCCTCAAAGTATACGTAAAGAATATCCGCACCGATTTCAAGGGCGGCTCTCAGGTCATGGTGTCCAGATCTCACCGTGATTTCGTCAAGAGACTTTTCGAAATGGAAGTGCCTGAGATCAAATCCGGTCTCGTAAAGATCAGAAAGATCGTAAGAGAAGCTGGTTACAGAACCAAGATGGCGGTTTATTCCGACGATCCCAGCGTCGACGCAGTAGGCAGCTGTATCGGTCAGAGAGGTATGAGGATAAACGGCATCGTCGGCGAACTCAACGGCGAAAAGATAGACGTCATCGGTTGGTGCGCAGATCCGCTTGAGTATATCGCAAGAGCGCTCAGCCCCGCGAAAGTCATCATGGTACAGGTCAACGACGAAGAGAAGAGCGCGAAAGCCATCGTTGCAGACGACAAGCTCTCTCTCGCTATAGGCAAGCAGGGACAGAACGTACGCTTGGCTGCAAAGCTGACCGAATGGAAGATAGACGTAAAGCCTTATTCTTCCGTTGAAAACATTCCCGCCGAAGGAAACGGCGACGAGGAGTAAGAAGTGAAGAAGGTTCCCGAAAGGACGTGCATCGCGTGCCGCTCCGCCAAACCGAAAAACGAGCTTATAAGGGTCGTACGCGATCCCGAAGGCGCGATATCTCTCGATTTTACGGGTAAGAAGAACGGCAGAGGCGCGTATATCTGCAAAGACAAGGCTTGTCTTGCAAAGTGCGTAAAGTCAAAGGCTCTCGACAGGGCTCTGAATTGCAAGGTCGACAGCGAAGTTTACGAAAGACTTCTTAAAGAGTATGACGAAAACAACGGGAATTGACGCTTATATAGGCTTTGCCGTAAGAGCTAAGAAGGTAACGTTCGGTCTCGAATGTCTCTTGAGGCTCAGGCAGGCTCCCGAGGTCGTACTGTATGACGAAACCCTCGGACAAAGCGCAAAGAAAAAGGCGCAGAATTTCTGCGAAAGCAAAGGCGCGGCATTTTTGCCAGTCGAAGAAGGATATCTGAATAATGTCCTTAAAAGAAATAACGTGAAGATCGTTGCGATCCTCGACAGGTCGCTTGCGGATCAGATCAAACGAATATCAGCGTCCGAGTAGCCGACGACGCGTTACGGAGGTAGTTTGTGGCTAACGAAAACAACACGACTGAAAAGGTAGATTACACCAAGAACCTGAAAGAGGTAGGGGCGTTTGTCAATGACAAAGTCAAACCGCTTATCGGCAGGGTCATTGCGTCCAAAACGAGCGTAAAGGAAGCTTTGGACAAGATCGCCCGCGTTAAGGAAGACCTTACCAGACAGGCTCAGGAGGAGTTGCAGCGCAAAGAGGAAGAGGAAAAGGCTCTTGCTCCCGACGCCGCGTCCGACGAAAACCAGCCTTCCGTAGAAGAACCCGAAGAAGAAAAGGCGGAAGTCGAAGAGGTCGCGGAAAAGGCTGTCGAAGAAGTCAAGCCTGAAGTTAAAGAAGAAACTAAACCCGAAGCTCCCGCTAAACCTGTTGCGGAACAGAAACCCGTGCAGAAGCCTGCCCAGCCGCCGAGGACTTATATCAATCCCGACGCGCAGATAAACGGCGGCAGGAGAGAGGGACAGAGACCTCAGGGTAATTTCCAGCAGAGACCTCAGGGCGATAAACCCCGTCGTCAGGGCGCAACGGGCGCGCAGGGCAATTATCAGCAAAGACCTCAGGGCGGCACTCAGACAAGAGTTTTCGAGGTTCCTCCTCAGCAAGGCGCTAATTCTCAGTATAAAAAGGACAACAAGAAGAAGCAGACGGGCGTAAAAGACGACAATAAAAAAGGGCTCAGCAAGCGCGATCTTCTCAAAAAGGGTTACGTATTCGAAGGCGGAGACGACGAAGAAGGACAGGTCAGACACGTCAAGGTCAGAAAGCAGGGCAAGAAAGAAGTCTTTACCCCGCAGGCTATCGTCATCGAGCACGCAATAATCAATACCGATCCTGTTGCGATAAAAGTACTCAGCGAAAAGATAGGTAAAAGTTCTACAGAAATAGTCAAAAAGCTTTTCGATATGGGCAAATTCGCTACCATCAACGACAGCATCGACTTCGAGACGGCAGAGTTCGTCGCTCTCGATTACGGCATCACTCTCGAACTCAAACAGGATACTACCGCAGAGGACAAACTCAACGAACTCACTCACGTCGAATACGGCGAAGAAAAGATGAAGAGACGTCCTCCGATAGTCACGATAATGGGTCACGTCGACCACGGTAAGACCTCGCTTCTCGACTATATCAGAAAGAGCAACGTAGCGCGCGGCGAAGCGGGCGGCATAACCCAGCATATCGGCGCTTATTCGATCGAGGTCAACGGAGAGAAGATAACTTTCCTCGACACCCCCGGTCACCAGGCGTTTACGGCAATGAGAATGCGCGGCGCGAACGTTACCGATATCGCGGTAATAGTCGTTGCGGCGGACGACGGCATAATGCCGCAGACCGTCGAAGCGATCAACCACGCTAAAAACGCGGGCGTTTCGATAATAATCGCGGCTAACAAGATAGACAAACCGACCGCAAACCTCGAAAACCTCAAGCAGCAGCTCGCGGCTCACGACGTGCTTGTAGAAGAATGGGGCGGCGACGTCATGATGTGCCCCGTAAGCGCAAAAACGGGTCAGGGCGTGCCCGAACTTCTCGAAGGCATATTGCTCGTAGCCGAAGTTCTCGATCTCAAAGCGGTAGAAGATTGTCCCGCACAGGGAGATCG
>DVNX01000028.1 GCA_018714045.1 Candidatus Ornithoclostridium faecavium | reverse complement strand
AGCGGCAAATTTACGTAGCTACTGCGTTAAATGCCTTGATAATATGTTTAATATTACCTGCGGCATTTGCCTTGTATCAACAAAAATTTGCCGGCTTGAAACTGCAGGGCACCCTCAGGCGATGATTTTTAGTGAGTGTTTTAGCGAGGCGAGTGCAGATAATATTATAATATTTTCAAGGGAGAATCGTTAAAAAACACACAAAAGGCGCGCCTCAGGGCTGGTTTGTATTATTCTGGTCTGGTATAAGATCGGAAGCGAAAATAATGAGCGTATAGAGGACGCGTCAAGTAAAGAAGACTGTTTGAGCGCAAAGGGCAAAGCGCTTTGAACGCTTGACATAATCACATTATTATTTTATACTGCATATATAAATACAGGCGTTATTCCGTCAAGAGTAACGCGCGGGTTTTGCGACAGAGAGAAGGGTCGGCGGCTGAAAGCCCTTTGCAGACGAGGCGCGCGAAGTGCAGGCGGTAGCTTCGCGGAGGAAATGCCGCGACGGAAAGTCCCGTTAAAGACGTTAAGAGGCAGAAAATTCTGCAATCAGAGTGGAACCGCGCTACGGCGTCTTTGAATTTCAAAGACGTCTTTTTTATTTTTACGCTGACAGCGTGAAAAGGAGATATAAATGGGAAAGATAAAAATGGACCTTGAATTCGCGATGGAAAACGACCCCGCGGCGACCAGTAAATGGACTGTTTTCTGGACGTACGGCGGTTTCAACGCGCTTATGAGACACAGGTTCGCACATTGGTTTTATAAACACGGGTGCAAGTTTTTTGCGTTCCTTATCGCAAAGGGCACCCGCAAAAAAACAGGAGTCGATATACACCCTGCGGCAGAGATAGCGGGCGGCGTATTCATCGACCACGGCGTAGGCGTAGTCATAGGAGAGACCGCTAAGGTCGGCACACACGTTGTGATATACCAGGGCGTTACGTTGGGCGGCACGGGTAAACAGACGGGCAAGCGTCACCCGACTATCGAGGACAACGTGATGATAAGCAGCGGCGCTAAAGTTCTGGGCGCGATAACTATCGGTCACGACAGCAAGATAGGCGCGGGAAGCGTCGTTCTTAAAGACGTCCCGCCGCACTGTACCGTCGTAGGCGTACCCGGCAGAGTCGTGAAGCAGTACAACGAGAGAGTAGAAGACCTCGATCAGCAGAAGCTGCCCGACCCGATACTCGAAGAGATATCGAGGCTGAACAAGCGGATAGCGGCACTTGAAGACGCGCTCGAAGTCAAAAGCTGCCGTTATTCGATAACCAACGACAACGAAGATATAAAAGAATAAATTTTCCGCTTTGCGGAGAGGAGATATTATGCTGAAAATATACAATACTCTTACGAGAAAAAAAGAGGATTTCAAACCTATAAAAGAAGGTAAGGTCTGCATGTACAGCTGCGGACCCACCGTATACAGCTTTGCGCATATAGGCAACCTGAGAACATACGTGTTCATGGATCTTTTCCGTCGCGTGCTGAAATACGACGGCTATAAGCTCAAAGGCGTTATGAACATTACCGACGTCGGTCACCTTACCAGCGATGAGGACGAGGGCGAAGACAAGATGGAGAAGGCTTCGCGCGAACAGAAAAAATCGCCTTACGAGATAGCGGAGTTTTACGCGGGCGTATTCTTCGAAGATCTCAAAAAGCTGAATATCGGAAGACCCGAGATAGTCGAAAAGATAACCGATCATATCCCCGAAACGATAGCTTACGTTCAGGAACTCATCGATAAAGGCTATGCGTACGAGATAGACGACGGCATTTATTACGACATAAGCAAGTTCCCCGGTTACGGCAAGCTGTCGCGCCTTAATCTCGACGAACAGCAGGCAGGCGCGAGAGTAGAGGTCAACAGTCAGAAGCGCCATCCCGCAGACTTCGCGGTATGGAAAAAGGCTGAGCCCAACCATATAATGCAGTGGGAAAGCCCGTGGGGCATGGGATATCCGGGCTGGCATATAGAGTGCTCTGCGCTCAGCCGCAAATATCTGGGCTTCCCGTTCGATATCCATACGGGCGGCGTAGACCATATCCCCGTTCACCACGAGAACGAGATAGCGCAGAACGAAGCGATCACTGGCAAAAAGACGGTCAATTACTGGGTACACGGCGACTTTATGCTGGTCGACAACGGCAAGATGAGCAAGAGCCTGGGAAATACCTACACGATAAGCGACCTGGAAAAGCGCGGATACAGCGCGATGGATTTCAGATATTTCTGCCTCAACGCGCATTACCGCAAAAAGCTGAACTTTACTTTCGACGGCATGGACGGCGCAAAAGTCTCTTACGCGAGACTTCTCGGCGCGCTGTATCAGCACAAGACAAGCGACGCGAAAACGGACGAAAGCGTTATCAAGGCGTATAAGGACGAATTCGTCGAGGCGATAAACGACGACCTGAACGTACCGCGTGCGCTGGGTATACTGTGGAAAGCGGTCAAGGAGCCCAAGAGTCGCGATATATACGACTTAGCTCTCGACTTCGACAAGGTGCTCGGGCTTTCTCTCGATCAGGCTAAGCCCGAAGAACAACCCAAGGTCGACGCTCCCGCAGAGGTAGTCGAAATGGCGGAGCAGAGAATAGCCGCAAAGAAGGAAAAGAATTACGCTCTGGCTGACGAATTGCGCGCGAAGATAACTGCGGCGGGTTATACCGTTACTGATACGAAAGACGGCTACGTTCTGAATAAGGCGTGAACCCGATAAAAATCTTAAAAACGAACAGCCGCGCAAAATGCGCGGCTTTTTTCGTGCCCGTGTTGATAAACGACATTATAAAAAATGATGTGACGACAGCTTTAAAAGCTCGACGAATCAAAACAGAGTGTGATTTGCTTTTATTTTTTTCTTTCGGTATTGAAAAGAGAGGCGCAAAGTGGTATAATTACCGCGTGAGGTGAACTTATGGAAAATACGACAAAGAAATGGTTGAAGATAACCGCGATAATCCTTGCCGTGCTTATCGTAGCGATGGCGGCGACTCTCGGAGGAATGGCGGCGGCACATTACGTGAAAGTCTCCGATGTGGAAAGTCTGGAGGTAGAATACAACGGCGAAAAGCTCAACGTTATCCTTATGATAGGAGACGGCATGGGATTCAGCCATGTCAGCGCGGCGACCGCAAAATACGGAGATCTGTTTTTCAATACGCAGGCAGATTACAAAAGCTCCGTGACCACTTTCTCCCGCGACGTTTTCGACCCGACGGACAGCGCGGCTGCTGCGACAGCTCTCGCGACGGGACATAAGACGGATAACGGCAAAGTCGCAATGTACGGAGGTAAAGATCTGGCTTCGACGACTGAGCTTGCAATTTCGCTGGGTATGGCTACGGGCGTGATAGCGACTGAAGGCGTAGACGGCGCTACTCCTGCGGGATTTTCCGCTCATGCTCCGTCCAGAAACGACCTTGACGAAATACTTGCAGACCAGCTTAAAAGCGGCATAGACCTGTTTTTCGGCAGTAACGTCGAAAGATACGCGCCGCTGAAAGCGCAGATAGAAAAAAGCTATACATACGTTGACGCGTTTTCCGATATAGCGTCGGCTGACGGCAAGATCTTCGCATCTTTCGAGGAAATACCCCTTGAGGGCGGCGGTGAAGCAAAACCCACTCTCGCTTCTCTCGCGGTAGCGGCTCTCGATATACTCAGCGTTGACGAGGACGGTTTCTTCCTTATGATAGAGGAAAGCCATATCGACAAATGCAGCCATAATAACGATCTTTTCGGAGCGATAGAACACGTCAAAGCTTACGACAACGCGATAAAAGCCGTGGTTGAGTACGCCGAAAGGATAGGCAATACGATAGTCATCGTGACAGCTGACCACGAGACGGGCGGTCTGCAGTACAACGGAGAAACTGCGGATCGGCTTTCAGACGATATGTATACTAAAGGAAGCCATTCCAAAGCCGACGTGCCGTTCTACGTGTTCGGGGATATAGATTTCGACTTGTCTCGGATAACGGACAACACCCTTATCGCAAAGCTGTGTCAGGCTGTCATATCTGCGGATAAGTAAAAGGAATGATATGTAAAATCGTAGCGCGCCGTCATTGTCAGCATTGACAAAGCGGTGCGCTTTTTAAGATGAAACGGGGAGGGCGGAAAGGAGGCACATATGAAAAGAGTTTTACGCCTGTCGTAATAATGCTTGTTATGTTGACGGTTTTCGCGTCTGTATTTAGCGCGTGCGATAACGTTCAGGAAAACATACGGTTACTTTCGATACAGACGGCGGCACGTCCGTAACTTCCGTAACGGTAAGCGTTATCGAAAGCGAGCCTGTTACGACAAAAGACGTTTACGTGGTGCAGCTCCCTTAAGTCGCTTTATATCCCGAGAAGCGTAGAGTATATAGGAGACTTGGCTTTCAACCAGACTGTCGCGCTTACGCTTTATATCGAGAGAGAACAGGGCGATATCCCGTCGGGCTGGAGCGATAATCGGGATTCAACTGCTGCATCGGTTCCGATCAATATCGTATGGGGCGCAAGTTCGATTTCGGTTCAGGGTTAAAGTATAAAAAGACGAGGGACGGCATATCCCTCGTCTTTATCTTTATGTTTTATTTTAAGTTTACTTAAGAATTATTCTTTCTGTATTCTGCGGGAGACAAGCCCGTTTCGCGTTTAAAAAGCTTTGAAAAATGAGTGCGGTCTGTAAAACACAGTCTTTCTGCGATATCTTCAACCGAAGTGTTACCTGAAGCGAGCATTTTTTTCGCCAGTCCGATTTTAACGGAAAGGTAATATTGATAAGGCGTTTTACCGTATTTGCGTTTGAGTATCGCCGTAAGAGAGGGGACGGACATTCCGAAATTGTCCGCAAAGTCGTGCACGTCCAGTTTGTCGTACATATGAGACATGATATATTCCTCGTATCTGTTGCCTGTGAGCCCGCTTTTGCCCTTGCCTGACGGAGCGGTGCTTAATGAGTTTTTGACCGTTACGAACAGTTTATGCAGAATGAGACATAAGGTGTCCGCAATATTCTTTTCGGAACGTGAAAGCATATCTGTTATCTGAACGAAAAAATTTTCGACGTCGCAGGTCGCGACAATGGCGCGCATATTGGGGAAATAAGACTTAATGAAAGCTTCTACGAGGTCGCCGCCGCAGCGCAGCCAGTAGACCTCGGGCGGCGTTTTCGCGTCGCTTTGCAGCTTACTGTATTTTCTCGGCGGAAAAACCACGCAGTCGCCTCTGTAAAGAGGATATTCGCCCCCTGAAACGGTAAGCTTTGCTTTACCGTCGGCAATGAAAAGGATAAGGACGTCTTTCGGATCCTCTCTCAGCGCTATCCACGAAGGGTCGGGAAATACGTGTCCCGCAGCTTTGACCAGGCAAGTGCGGTTGACGGACTTGTCGGCATTGTAGACGATTTTTTCGTTTAACAGACTCATAGATCACCTTGTAAATTTGTCGGTATAGGGAAGTCCGAAATGCCGTCAAGACAAATCCCGTGACCCGATTTTTAACAATTATAACATATATACCGTTAAATGCGGATTAAAAACGCGACATAATCGTTAATTTTTTAACTAAGCTATTGACAAACGGATACATAACGGCTATTATATAATCAGAAGGCAAAGGAGGACGGGAAATGGCGCCCAGACCAAAGGTAAGCAGAGAAGACATATCCGACGCGGCTTTCAGGTTGGTAAGAAGAGAGGGCATCGACCGTCTTACCGCAAAAGCGCTGGCTGCTGAAGCGGGATGTTCTACTCAGCCCGTGTTCTGGTATTTTTCGGGAATGGCAGAGGTCGAAGAAGAGGTCACTGTTCGCGCCAAGGCGTTATTTGCAGAGAGGCTGAGAAGAACGAGAGAAGGGGTCAATCCTTTCAAGACGGTTGGTCTGAATTATATCGGATTCGCGAAAGAGGAGACAAATCTTTTCAAATTGCTGTACATGAGCGGAAGGACGGGTTCGCCGGGACTTCCCGAGGACGAAAACGTTCCGTTTGCGGTAGACGTCATCGTCAGGGAAAAGGGTATCTCAGAGAAAGACGCGCTCAGAGTGTTCAGAGAATTGTGGCTGTTCTCTCACGGTATCGCCACCATGGTCGCGACTGAAACGGCAAGTTTCAACGACGGCGACGTGGAGAGTATGCTGACTGACGTATATTCAGGCGTCCTTATGAAAATAAGATCTGAAAAAGAATGACCGCTTTAAGCAAATAAGAGACAAAAACAAACACATAATAAACGTTGAATAAAGGAGGCAAAAATGAAAAAGTACGACGCAGTAGTGATCGGTGCCGGAAACGGCGGCTTAGTCGCGGCGATACGTCTTTTGCAGGGCGGGGCAAAGACCCTTCTTGTGGAAAAGCACAATATCCCCGGCGGCTTCGCGACCAGTTTCAGGCGCGGCAGGTTTGAGTTCGAAGCGTCGCTTCACGAGCTCAACGACTTCGGTACCCCCGACAATGCGGGCGACGTAAGAGTTCTCTTTGACGAACTGGGAGTGACCGACAAGATCGAATGGTTGCAGATACCCGAAGCTTACAGGGTCATTTCCCGCGAAGAGAAGATAGACGCTACGATGCCGTTCGGCATAAAGGCGTTTATCGACAAGATGGATTATTACGTGCCCGGCAGCAGAAAGTCCATGGAAAAGTTCTTCGATTTAGCTGAGGAGGTAAGGGCGGCGCAGGCTTACAGCAATTCCGTAAACGGACAGACCGACCAGAAGGTGATGCTGTCTCAGTACGCCAATTTCGTAAAATGCGGTTCGTATTCCGTCAACGAAGTTCTCGACGCGATAAAGATGCCCAAGAAGGCTAAGGATATCCTGAACGCTTACTGGTGCTATCTGGGCGCGCATTGCGACGACCTCAGTTTCCTGCACTATTCTTCGATGGTGATAAGATATATCACGCGCGGCGCGGCGATGCCGAAATCCCGTTCTCACGAAATTTCTCTTGCTATGGTCGAACGCATAAGAGAGCTGGGCGGCGACGTCTGGTTCAATACCGAGGCGGTGAAGATAAAGACGGGCGCTGATGGCGGAGTAGAAGGAGTAGTCCTCAGCAACGGCGACGAGATAGAGACCCGTCACGTTATCGCCAACTGTTCGCCGCATATCGTCTACGGCAAGATGATGGACAAGGTGGACGAAAGGATAATCAAGGAGACCAACGCGCGTAAATTCGCGGGCAGAGGTTTTACTATGTTCCTGGGTCTCAACAAGTCCGCGGACGAACTGGGCATAACCAATCACAACTACTTCCTGTACGACACGATGGATACCGCGAAGCAGTACGACATAATGAAGAAGATAGAGACCAACGAGGTGCAGGCTACGGTATGCCTCAACAGGGCGTATCCCGACTGTTCGCCCGAGGGCACTTGCATGATGTATTTCACGACCCTCTATATGAGCGACGACTGGGCTAACGTAAAACCCGAGGACTATTTCAAGGTGAAAGATTACGTTGCCAACAAGATGATCGCGAGGTTCGAACAGGATACGGGCTGCAAGATAAGAGACAGCATAGAGGAGATATCCGTTGCGACTCCGATGACTTACGCGCGTTACTGCGGTCATCCCGAGGGAGGCATATACGGTTACGAATCTCAGTACTGGGACGGACTCATGCCCAGACTTCTGATGATGGCAGAGGATCACAAGACCAGAGGGCTGCGCTTTGCGGGCGGTTTCTCGATGAGACTTTCGGGCTATTCCAGCGCGTATTTCTCAGGCGATATCACGGGCAGACAGACCGTGGGCGATATTAAGAGGGAGGGCTGAAACTATGGCGTTCAAATTTAAAAAACAGATATTCGGATTTATGGATCTGCTCCGTTTCAAGAAGCTCGTACCCAACCGCCGCGCGGCGTTCGACGCAGCTCCCGCGACTCCGCTTCCCAAGACCTATAAGGTCAACGAGACGGCAAAGATCATTCACCCCGGCAACCAGAAGGCGAAGCTTGTCGAGATAAAGAAGGAAACCGCGGATATGAAGACGTACACCTTTGAACTTTCGAAGAAAGCGTTTTTCCGTGCAGGTCAGTACGTAGAACTTACCGCAAACGTGGACGGTTCTGTCGTAAGCAGACCGTATGCGATCTCTTCATCGCCTTACACCGCGCTGAGAGAGGGAAAACTCTCGGTCACGGTAAAGAAAGCGGGATTTTTCAGCAACTGGCTTTTCGACAACGCTAAGGTCGGTGACGAGATGATAATAGGCGATCCTTCCGGACAATTCCATTACGAAGGCGTAAAGGACGAAGAGGTCGTAATCGGCGTAGCGGGCGGCAGCGGCATAACCCCGTTCTACTCCATGGCTCAGGCGCTCAAAGAGGGAAGCGAGGAGTTCAGACTCATACTTCTTTACGGCGCGCGTACCGAAAAGGACATCGCGTTCAAAAAAGAACTCGACGCGCTGGTATCCGATAAATTCAAAGTCGTATACGTTCTCAGCGACGAAAAGAGCGATAAGTACGAAAACGGCTTCGTCACCAAAGAACTCATCGCGAAATACGCGCCTGGAAAGTATACCGTGATGGCGTGCGGACCGCAGGCAATGTATGCGTTCCTCGACAAGGAGCTTGCGGCTATGGGCATAGGCGGAAAGCGCGTAAAGAAAGAGGCAAACTGCGTTGGCGTACGCGACGTCAAGAAAGCGGAATACACTCTTACCGTGCATATAAGAGACAACGTGTATAAGGTCAAAGCCGACAGCAGAGAGACCGTTCTCGTCGCTATGGAAAGGGCGGGTCTCAAAGTCCCCGCAAAATGCCGCGCGGGCGGTTGCGGATTCTGCCACAGCAAGCTGGTTTCGGGTAAATTCAGCATAGCGGGCGCGGACAAGAGACGTCTTGCAGACCTCAAGTTCGGCTATATCCACCCGTGCTGTTCCTATCCCGATTCGGATATGGAACTCATCGTTCCCGCAGGTCTCGAATAAAAGCCTGAATTCAAACGAAATAAAAAAGTACGGAGCCTTACGGTTCCGTACTTTTTTGCGACCTTTTTTTGGTGCGAGGTGAAATAACTTTGAGAGGTTACCGAATATTTGATTTTATACCTTGAAAACCCGATACTTATCGCGATTTTACTTACGCGGCAGTATTATTCTCATTGTCAGGATCTTTGCTGTTTTTCTTTGCTTTTCGTTCTTCGACCTCATTTATCGCGGTGCCCGAAAGCGCGTACAGGAAGAGAGCGACTGCGGCAGTCGCCGCTGCGAATTTCATCGTATATTCGAAGTTGCGGTCTTTTTTGCGTTCCGTCAGCGAGTTATAGTCGAAATAGTAGAGGCGGAATTTGCCTGTCCCGTCGTATTGGAGAAAAGCCGTCTGGTATCTTATGTTGAATACGGTTATTTTTTTGGTCTTTGTCACGACTTTGTCCGTCAGAGGATCGTATTCGTCGTAAGTCACGTGCCATACGGGATAGAGTATTTTTACGCTGTATGCGTCGTCGAGCATATTTCCTTCAATGCTGTAAGCGAGATAACCTTTCAGATCGTCCTCGTCGAAATCTATTCTGTTTATACGGTAAGAATATTCGGCGTATTGATCTGATACCGTCGGCATTACGTTGGCGGGCGCGTAGTCGTCGGGAAGATAGCTTTCGGACAGCATGGCTTCTAAGCTGTCTATACTGTCGGCGGCTTTCAGACCGTTGCCCGCGAAAGCAACGTCTGAAAGCGGGATTTGCTGCATGGTAAAAGCAAATATTGCCACGGCGATGACCGCGACGGCGAATATTGTTATCCTTGCCTTAGCCTTATTCCTGACGGCCGTGCGGTTTGCCGAAGGATAAAAGGCGGGGCGCATAAGCTTGGATACGGGATTGAATGCTAATGCCGCGAGAACGTAGAGAACGGCGAGGAAAAGTCCCCAGACGATATAATTGACATATTGCTTGAAGTTGAAGCAATAGGGGATAAAGAATAGCAGTACTGAGACGATGACGTTTACCGCGCATTTTCTTCTGATATATATCCCGCGTCTGACTTTAAGGGTGCGAGGTTCGTCGGGCACGGCGAAATTCACGCGGTAACTTATCAATGCGTAAATAAAAAGAGATATACCGCTTATTGGCACGACGATGAAAAATCCCGCTGCAACATAATCCGCGAGGGATATCGTGACCGCCGCCGCAAAAACCGAGAACAGAACGGCGAACAGCGCCGCCGCAGTCGCTATCTTGTGGGTATTGTCATACCTTGCCAGCATATTGTCGAATATCGCGGAAGCTTCCTTTTCGGCTTTTTCAGCGCTTGCCGTGATCTTTGCCGCTTCGTCGTCGTCCGATGCGTCTTGCTTTGCGGGCGCGCGCTTAGCTCTTAATATCTCGTCGCAGGTCACGCCGTAAAGTTCGGCTATCGCAGGTATCATAGATATATCGGGATAAGAAGAGTCTCTTTCCCAACAGCTGACCGTCTTATTGGATACGCCCAGCTTTTCTGCGACTTCCTGCTGCGTGTAGCCGTTACTTCTTCTAAGTGCGGATAGGAATTGTCCTATCGTCTGTTTTTCCATATAAACGCCTCCTTTTACGATTAAAGTCTAACAGCGAAAGACACTTTTTTCAATAACTCGATCGGTAAAAATATCTGACAACGTTAGAATTTGCGTTTTTTCAGACAAAAAACCGAGTTTTCGGAAAAGGTTTTCTAAACAAAATGCTTTAAAATCCGCAAAATATAAACCCTAAGACAAAACGCGGCTTTTGCGCCGCGTTTAAAGTTGTATGAGATGAAATACGGATAATACTAATGAAATTTACGGAGAAGAAAATAGAGCAACTTTATTCGCTTTCGGCAGGCGAGTCGTTGCCGCCTTTGCTTCGTTTGGGGCGGCAAATCTCTTTCCATGTGCCATATACGATGAATACGAATACCGCAGCCGCCGCCGCGCAAACGATTATATATTCAAAATCCCTGCTTCTCTTGTTTGCTTCGTAGTCGTAATAACGCAGGACTGTCACATAATACTTATCGCCGTCAACAGTTAAATGCGACAGAGCGTAATCTCTGTTGAATACCGTCACGGCTTCGTAAGAGGTCGTTCGTTCTCCGTTGCCGTTTTCCTCCGTGCGGGGTATTTGCCATATCGGATAAAATATCTTTACGGAGCAGGTGTCTTTGAGAAGATCGGTGTTTACCGTATAGAAATAATATCCTTCCAGGTCTCTCTTGTCGAAATCCTTTTTGCTTACGGTGTAGTCGTATTCGGCATAATTGTGGCTTACGCGGCTCGAGACCTCTTCGTATTCGGCGGGAAGTGTACGGATAGAAAGAGTATCCGCCAGCGATCCCGCGTCGAATTCGTGCGTTTCGTTGTACGTAATGATATAATCGTTAAAACTTCCGTACGGTATTATCTTTATAAAGATGCCGAATGCCAATACGACGACAAGGGCGATCGTAAGCGTTACGGTGTAGGCTTTATAGTCCTTATTCATAAAGGACGGGTCGCCGTTCGGGTAAAAATCGACGTGAATGCGTTTGCGCGACAGACAGACCGCGTAAAATATCATAAGAGAGCATATCGCCAATGCGATACCTGCGATGACGCAGCGCGAAGAGTAGTCGAAATCAATGCAGAACGGCGCGAAGAAAGTCGCCATAGCTATGAAGAACGCGAAAGCCTTTATCTTTCTGAAATACATGCGTTTTCTTACCGCCAGAGTTTTTTCTCCGTCGGGTATCGCGAAATCTATTCTGTATTGAATTATAAACAATATAAAGAAAGATACGACGGCTACAGGTACAGCGATCCCGAATGCGGCTATCGTATAATTGGTAAGCGCGCAGGTCAGCACAGCCGCGCATATGGCGGCGATCGTTGCAAATACCGTTGCCGCGACAGCTATCTTCTGAGAATTTTCGTACCTTGCCAGCATATTGTCGAATATGGCAGAGGCTTCTTTTTCTGATTTTACCGCATTTATCCGCGCTTTCTCAGCGTCTTCTTCGCCTTCGGGCGCGTCGGACTTTGCGGGCGTGCGCTTAGCCCTTAATATCTCGTCGCAGGTCACGCCGTAAAGTTCGGCTATCGCAGGGATAACGGATATGTCGGGAGCGGAAGCGTCGCGTTCCCATGAGCTTATGGTTTTATTTGATACACCCAGTTTTTCGGCTACGTCTTGCTGAGTGTAACCGTTACTTCTTCTGAGGGCAGAGAGAAATTGTCCTATCGTCTGTTTTTCCATATAAACGTCTCCTTTTACGATTTAAGTCTAACAGTATAAGAGACGTTTTGCAATAACCGAGCCTGTGAATATGTCTCAGAATCTGAGAATTACGTATGTGATAATCTTGAGGAAGAATGGAAATCGTAAAAACAAAGCATAGACGGTATGTGCGTAATACAAAAAGAAAGCGCGTATATTTTCGCGCTTTCTTAAAGTTGTGTTTCAGACGGTCAGCCTTCGAGGTTATCGGTTTTTTGAGGCTTGCCGTCATCCGGTTTATTGCGTTTTTTTACGACAAGGTAAGAGCACAGACATATCGCGCCGAACAACGTAAGAGCGGATGCGGCGGCTATCGCGCCGAATAACAGATTATCGTAATCATTCTTGTCGTTTGCCCTGGAATACTTCTGTTCGTAGTACATATGCAGAACCGTTCGCATTTCATAAGTCCCGTCGCTTAACGGCTTAAGGTATGACGCCGTGTAATTTTCGTTGTATATTACTATCCTTCTCGTACCCGTCATTTTTTCTCCGCTTTCCTCGTCGGTATAAGTGTAATCCAGGTTGAGAGTGTCGTATAACATATATATTAAGTAGGTTTGACCTCCGTCTTTTGATATCACGGAATACGAAGCGAAAGGCTCGAGGTCGGCTTCGTTAAAGTCAGACGCGGATACTTCGTACGTAACGAGCTGTCGGTAGTCGGTTTCTTTGGAAGACAACTCTTTATAGCAGTCGGGGAGAGTTCTTATTTCCATATATTCGGCGAGTTCGTCGATATCTTTAAATACGACCACCTTTTCGTCGAATTCGTCGTAAAGCTGTTTTGTCCGTATGAGGTGCAGTCCGTAACAATAAGTACTTACGAGAGCGGAGATAAACAAAACAACGTATACCGTCAGCAGAAATATTTTAGCTTTTAACGGGAAAGGCTTGTAATACTGCGGCTTTCTGATACGGCGCACGAGTTCGGCAATGATTACGAACATGGCTGAAATGACGGCGAACGCGACCCCGTAAAGGTAATATTTGAAATTATATACAAGGT
>DVNX01000027.1 GCA_018714045.1 Candidatus Ornithoclostridium faecavium | reverse complement strand
GCAGTTCCCACTTTCTTCATCGGTTTCAAGAATACGAAAGAGAGATTTTATGACGATTCTTCCGAGGGCAAGTTCTCTCTCAAAGAAAACCTCAAACTTCTCGGCAAGAATACCCCGGCACTCTTGATAATTCTTATCGGCGTGCTCGGATCTCTGCGTACCATATACATGACGACGACGCTGTACTACGCAAAGTACAACCTGCGCAACTTCGGTCTCGCGGCAGTCATCTTCCTGCTCGTCGTTCCGGGCGGTCTTATCGCGACCTTGCTCACGCCTTATCTTTCCAAAAAGTTCAGCAAGAAAACGGTATTCTTCTGGTCGCATATCATAGGCGGCGCGCTTATGGTCATTCTGTATTTCATAGGACTTTCTTCCAACGGTACCAACCTTGCGTCTCAGATATCGTTCTATATTATAATTATCCTCGCAGGTATCCCGACAGGTTTCAGCAATATAATGACATATTCGATGATTGCTGACTCTATCGATTATCTCGAAGACAAGACGGGAGAGAGGGCAGAAGGTATTTGCTTCTCTTTGCAGACGTTTATATCCAAGATAGGTATGGCGATGACCGCGTTCGTTACGCTGATGGTTCTCGGTGAGTACGGTTACAATGCAGAACTCGCTCAGACGGCGGTTACCGATGAAGTTTATTTCAGCGCAGAGTTCCAGAAGATTTGCGAAGGCAACTGGATGGCTACGACGCTCCTTTGCGGTCTGTCGATGTTCGCTTGTGCGATCCCGCTTCTGTTCTACACCTTCACCGAGGACAGACAGAACGAGGCTGTTTCCAGAGTTCTTGCCAGAAAGATCGTCGCAGGCAGCACAGATCCCACCGTTCGTCACGAATTTGTGCTTGCGGTCAACGCTATTGACAGAGTAAAGAGATCTGAAATTCTCGTCGGTATCGCGGAGATCTTCGGTCTCAAGACTATCGAAGAACTTGACGCAAAAGTTGAAGAACTCAAGGTCGTTGACGAAGTCCTTGCAGAAGACGAAGTGCTTGCACACGTCGACAGCGTTGACGAAGTCGCAGAAAAGCTCGGCGTAGACGAGATTTCCGAGATTGCTGACGATTACACTTTCGACGCAGAAAAAGAGGAAAAAAAGTCTGACGACAACACAGGCGACGACAATAAATAATAATATTTGACGTCAAAATCTGTGCTACGGCTTGTCTGAAAGACAAAGTTGTGGTACTATATAAACAAGCAATCGTACGCTCTCCGGCTCGTTGCCGGGGAGCGTATTGAAAATATAAGGATATATTTCTTTAAAAGGGACAAAAATCAGTTAATGGCATACGTTTCTCTTTACCGCAGATACAGACCTAACGAGTTCTCCTCGATGATAGGTCAACAGCATATCATCCGCACGCTGAAAAATCAGATAATGACGGGCGCGATCTCGCACGCATATCTGTTTACGGGCTCACGCGGTACGGGTAAGACGACGACGGCGAAGATCTTAGCGCGCGCCATAAACTGCCTTAATCCTAAGGAAGACGGCTCACCGTGCGGCGAGTGCGAAATATGTAAGGCGCTTTCCGATTCGTCCAATATGGATATAATCGAAATGGACGCGGCGTCAAACAACGGCGTTGACGAGATAAGATATCTTCTCGAAAAGGTCAAATTCGCGCCTTCCGTCGGAAGATACAAGGTCTATATCATCGACGAAGTCCATATGCTTTCTCCGCAGGCATTCAACGCTCTTCTGAAAACTCTGGAAGAGCCGCCCGAGCACGTCGTGTTTATATTGGCTACCACAGAGGTGCAGAAGATACTGCCGACCGTGCTTTCGCGTTGTCAGAGGTTCGATTTCCGCCTTGTCCCCACGCAGGAAACGGCGGGACTCCTCGCAAGGATATTCGACGAGATAAAAGTTGCCTACGAAAAGGAAGCGCTGATTGCGATCGCGGAAGCGGGCGAGGGATGCGTAAGAGACAGCTTGTCGCTTGCAGAAATGTGCATATCCTATTGCGGTGATAAAGTGACTTACGCGGGCGTTCTCGACGTTCTGGGCGCAAGTTCTCCCGAGGTCGTACTCGATATGACGGCATGTATACTCGAAGGCAACGTAGAGGGCGCGCTGAAGAAGATTGAAGAGACGACAAAAGAAGGCAAGAGCGTAAAAGTATTGGCAAGCGATATTGCAAAGACGCTCAGGAACCTTATTTATTGCCGAAATTGCACCAACGCAAACAAGATACTCAATATGCCCAAAGAGCTTTTCAATAAAACCTACGACTTAGCCGTAAGGTACGACAATTCAAAGCTTTTGAGGTGCATGGAGATAATATGTTCGGTAGACGGCGATCTCAGATACGGATCCAACGCGAGACTCGTGCTCGAAGCCGCGGTCGTCAAGGCGGCGGACGAATACTGTTCTATCGACGCGCAGGGCGTGCTTATGCGTTTAAAGACTCTCGAATCGAAAATAGCGCAGGGGCAGTTCGTTGTGAATGCGGTGCAATCCTCGCAGGGAGGAGAAAGCGCTTCTCGCATGGATACGTCAGAAAAGATGCTCGTATATCTGTTGAATACTTTGAAAAAACGCGGTATGCACGTTGAATACGCATATTTTTCAAAGCTCAACAGCGATCAGCTTTCTGTCAAGGACGGCAACTTGCTCATAAAGGCGATCAGTCAGGGACAGAAGGACAGCATAGCCTTTTATCAATCAGAATACGAAAGTATCCTGAGAGAGGCTTACAAGGATTTCGGCAGGATTATAATCACGGTCGAAGTCAAAGAGGACGAAACGAAACAGAATATCGAAAACGTTAAAAAAGTTTTCGGTGCCGATAAAGTAAACATAATCAACGGAGGTAACAACAATGGGTAGAGGCGGATTCGGCGGCTTCGGCGGCGGAATGGGAAATATGCAGCAGATAATGCGTCAGGCGCAGAAAATGCAGCAGGATATAGCTAAGGCGAAAGAGGAACTCGCGGAAACTGAGGTGACCGCTGTTTCGGGTGGCGGAATGGTAGAGGTCACGATGACCTGCGATAAGAAGGTAAGATCTATCAAAATCAAACCCGAAGCGGTAGATCCCGACGACGTAGAAATGCTTGAAGATCTTATCGTTGCGGCGCTCAACGAAGCTACTAAGCTCGCTGACGAAGAGACTGAAAAGAGAATGGGCGCGTTCGGCTCCCTCGGATTATGAGCATAGGAAACATAGAAGCTCTGGACAGGCTCGCGGCTCAGTTCACGAAATTGCCGGGAGTAGGCGCGAAAACGGCTAAACGCTTTGCTTATAAAGTGATAAATATGACTGAAAGCGAAGCGGAAGAGTTCGCGTCAGCTATACTCGAAACCAAAAAGACTGTGCATTTTTGCCCTGTCTGCGGCGCTTACACGGATAAGGACGTCTGCGATATCTGCGCGACCCGCGATAAAAGCGTTATATGCGTAGTTAAAGAACCCAAAGACGTGGACGCTCTTGAAAAGATAAAGGATTTCAAGGGAGTGTATCACGTGCTTCACGGCACGCTCAATCCTCTTGCGGGCATAGGACCCGACGATATAAGGATAAAAGAGCTTATCGCGAGACTGGACGGCGTAAAGGAAGTAATAATGGCGACAAACCCTGACGTCGAAGGCGAGGCGACCGCTGTATATATCGCGCGTCTTATCAAGCCGATGGGTATAAAGGTCACGAAGATAGCCAGCGGCATTTCTATCGGCAGCGATATAGAATACGCTGACGAAGTGACGCTTTCACGTGCGCTTCAGGACAGAAAACCGCTTTGATTTAATTGATAACATCAAATAAATTGCCGACTTTGCGTCGGCATTTTTTTATCGGATCTATAATATATTTTATAACAGGAAAGAGTGACGGTTTAAAAGGGTAATGCCAATGACGCGTTTCAATAAAGAAAAACCGCCGAAAAATATCGCATAAAAAAACGACGGGAGATCCCGTCGTTTATGTTTTGTTTTATATTTTAAATCAGAATTTCGTAAGTCCGAGACCTTGAGTCATGAACCTGTCGAAAGC